>BDTA01000110.1 GCA_002897935.1 bacterium BMS3Abin08 | reverse complement strand
GGTGCATTGTAACAGATAAGATTACAGCTTTTTCTGTGAAGTTCATCAGAATTTCAGGCCGGCTTTGTTGGAATCCGCCTGTGAAGAATGTTTCCGTCATGAATTGCACTTAAGATAGAAAAGACTTTTTATCAAAAGATGGAACTAAGAGACTTGTTTTATAAATATAACACCCTGCGGTCTCTGCCGCAGTTCCATATGTCAGTCATTCCGGCACAGTGTCATTCCGGCTTGTCCGGAATCGTTCTTGTGATGCCAAACAAGTCGAAGGATTCCCGACAAGCGGGAATGACACCGAAAATAAACATACAATTTTCAGACGCCCTGCGGTCTCTGCCGTAGGGTAGTTCACAAACTCTGTGTCTCCCCGAATGTTTTCGGGGTGTTTAATTTTCTGCGGAAATGTCGGAAGAGCCGATAGTACGTATGAAAAACTCAATTTGATCTGATAATATACAGATTATGCTTGTTTATCTTAACGGGAATTTCCTCTCCGAGAGTGAGGCAAAGGTGCCGGTCTCCGACAGGGGGTTTCTTCTTGGTGACGGTCTTTTTGAGACAATGAGGGTATATAACGGCTATGTCTTTAAGCTGAATGAACACCTGAGAAGGCTTCAGCGGGGCTGCGGGCTACTGGAAATTACTATCCCTGAGGGTGTTCCCGGCCTGAAGATCAGGATATACCAGCTTATACAGATGAACGGGTTGAAGGATGATGGCTATATAAGGGTTACCGTAACCCGTGGAGCAGGGGGACGGGGACTGGATATAAGGGGTTGTGATACGCCGACCCTGCTGATAACATCCGGTGAATACAGACCTTATCCTGATGATCTTTACCGCAGGGGTGTGGAGGTTGTGTTCTCTGAAAGGGAGAATCTCAGAACTAACAGGGATTGCGACCTTAAATCAACAAACTTCCTGAATAATATCCTTGCAAGACTTCAGTCAGGGAAGAAAGATGCATTTGAGGTCGTTATGTTCAACCCTCACGGTTACCTCAGTGAGGGTACGATTACGAACATATTTTTCATAACCCCCGGTACATTGTGTACCCCTGCACCGGAGTGCGGGATACTTAGAGGCATAACAAGAGAGACAGTGCTGGATATCTGCAAAAAAAGGAATATACCGGTAAGGGAGGGGCTGTTCCGCAGGCATGATCTTGGGAAGGCAGAGGAGGTCTTTATTACAAATTCCCTCATGGGAGTTATGCCTGTTTCCTCTATTGACGGCAGGACCCTCAGGGTGGGCGAAGTTACGGGTACAATTATAACCGCATACAGGGAGTTGATCGATGAGGAAAGAAGAGCTTCGGGCAATAGCCGGGAGGATAGACCACACAAATCTGAGACCGGATGTTGTCCTTTCCGGGATTGAGAGGCTGTGTGCCGAGGCAGTGGAGTATGGTTTCTACTCTGTCTGTGTAGCCCCCGCGTATATAAGGAAAGCAGCGGTATTTCTATCCGGCAGTGATGTTAAGGTGACAACCGTTGTCGGGTTTCCCCTTGGTTTTACACTTGCCTCCGTAAAGGTTTATGAATCCCTGGAGGCAATGATGTGTGGCGCTGATGAGATTGATGTTGTTATGAATATCTCCAGGGCAAAGGAGGGGGACTGGGGTTATGTGGAGAAAGAACTGAATTCGATAGTGCTGGCAACCGGGGACCTTGTCCGTAAGCTGATTATAGAGACGGGATATCTGAATGACGCTGAGATCGCAACTGCATCCGAAGCGGCAGTTGCCGGGGGGGCGGATTTCGTGAAGACCTCTACCGGTTTCGGCCCGCGCGGGGCGAGCCTCGGGGATATCGGATTAATAAAGGACACGGTCGGGGGAAGGGTATCAATAAAGGCCGCGGGAGGAATCAGGGATCTCGGGACGGTACGGGAGTTTATAGATGCAGGAGCCGACAGGATCGGTACAAGTTCAGGTGCGGAAATAATGAGAGAGGCCGCAGGGGGGACAGGCCCTCATTCATAACGGTGTTCTGAGCAGGAGTATAAAGGCAGCAGCGGAGGATACGACAGGCACGGTCCATGCTGATAAGGCGGCGGGTAAAATCCCCGTGTACCCCAATGAAAGAGACATTGTAAAGAGAAACCAGTAGATCAGAGTTATGAGAATTCCTGTCCCCGCACTCAGTATCCCCGTGCCGTGCCTGCTCTTCAGGGACAGGAATATTCCGATCAGGAGCATGAACAGGTTTGTGAGGGGATAGGAGAACCTTGACTGTATATCAACGGCGAGTTTGTCGTTTCTGTATCCCAGTGCATTGAGGCGCTTCCTGTACCGGATAAGTCCGAATGCCCCCATCTCATCATAGACCCGCTCCTTTGCCTTTACGGTCAGTTCAGGCTTCTCGATGTCCTTTATAAGCATTTTCCGGGAGAATTTTACCGTGTTTTTTACCGTGTCGTATATGGTTGTATTGTGCAACAGCAGGTTTCCCTTTTGCCAGGTGCCCCGTTCGGCCTCGATTCTCTTTACCAGTTCCCCCCCCCTGAGCGATATTACGGAGACGCCGAGAAGCTCTTCCGTTTCCGGGATAAAGAGCCTTGCACGGATTATGGTGCCGCCCTTTGCTCTGAACCATATGTTGTTGTCCTGGTAGGAGACCCTGCCCGAGTTTTTGGAGGAGTTGATTATCCGGTTTGCATTTCCGACAAAAACAGGGCTGATGTATTCAGCGATCAGAAAGTCCACCGGTATAAGGACCACTGAGGCTACCAGAAAGGGAATAAAAAATCTCCTCAGGTTTTCTCCTGACGCCTTTATTATTGTAATCTCGTTTCTCCTTGAGGCAAGGCTCAGAACAAAGATGGTACAGATGAGGGCACCCATTGGCAGGAGAAAACCCAGAAGCCTGGGGATCTCTGAAATCCCGATCATGATGATTTTCCCTGTGCTTAACCCGAGGGGAAGCAGTTCATCAAGTTTTTCAACGACGGAAACAACGGAGAAGAGCACAGCAAGCACAGTGGTGATGAGGACCAGTAAAAAGAGGAACTCCTTCAGATACATCCTCTGTAAGGTTTTCAATCGGTCCTCCGGTAAAGAATGAGTGATATTGTAGTAAGGACCGCAAATGGCAGCCAGCAGATGAGGTGATTTACCCTGTTTGTCTTTACGAGGTTTTCAACGTAGACCATTGCTATATAATAAAGGGCAAAGATGCTCATCCCGACCACAAAGCCCCCTGTTCTTCCCGTCCTTCCGGCAAGCAATGAGAGAGCAGGGGCAAGAAGGGCAATAGCGAATATCAGTGCGGGATAGCTGAATCTCCTGTCAAGCTCGATGTAATACCCGGCAGGGTTCCCCTTTTCCTTTTTTGCAGCACTGTAGAGTTCAAAGGGGGTCATCTCGCCCTTTTTCCTGCCTATCAGGTCCGAGCTTATAAGGATATTGAAGTTATAGGAAGAAAAATGTATCTCCGTACTCTCCTTTTTGCCTGCATTATGTATGGTGCCGTCTTTAAGCTCGAGGCCTATCCCCTTTTTTCCTATGGAGATCTCACCTTCCCGGGCAACAATAACACTTTCAGCGGAACTGTCCCTCCCGTCATAGATGAATACACCTTCGAATTTTCCGGGAGCGTCTTTGTTATTAATGAGCAATACGATATTCCTGAATGCAGTAAAGAATATTCCGGGCTCTATCGACAGCGGCGCCTTCTCCCTTAACATCGTATTTACATCGGTGCGGAGTCGCTTTAATGCCCATGGCATCAGGTATGTACTTGTAATGATTGATGCAATAAAGAGTATTACGGAGAGGGAAGCAACGGGCCTGCTTATCCTTTTGAAGGAGAGCCCCGATGTCCTGAGAACGATCAGTTCGTTATCAAAGCTGAGCCTTCCGAAGGTGAGAAGTATGCTCAGAAGAAATGCCATGGGAATGGTGAGCATCAGGAGTTGTGGCTGCAGCAACAGAATTACCCCGGATATATCTGTGAAAGATGCACCGATACCTGCCATCACCCTGCTCAGTTTCAGTACCTTCTCCATCATCAGGAGCAGATTAAGACCGATTACGGATATAAGAAATGACAGAACAAGCTCTTTTAAAATGTATCGGTCAATCAACATAATCGTTATTGTAACAAAATATTGGTTCTTTCTATAGAAAACGGCGTCGCAAAAAATCCATCGTACCGTTTTAGGATGGCTAAGTCAAGCTCTCCGGCCAAAGGTCGAAGCTTGCCAATGCAAGGAAAATTTGATTAATTAGTGCCTGTGTATAAATTGTGTTGTTGTCATTCCCGTGAAAACGGGAATCCAGGAAAATCAAGCGGTTCTGGATTCCGCATCAAGTGCGGAATGACGGAATAGATGACTTTATACACAGACACTAATTAGTGCCTGTGTATAAATTGCCATTTTTTATTTTTGTCATGCCCGAAGTCTGTAGTCGGGTATCCGGAAAGCATTGAAAAGAATAGATTCCGGCTTAAGAACTGCCGGAATGACAGATAGAGATATTGACTTTATACACAGACTTTAATTACATTCCTTGCATTCATCCCCGACCAAAGGTCGGGGCTTTCGGCAAGGTGCATTGTAGAAACTCGATATACAAGGAGTAGTGGTATCGCCCAAGCGGAGGCATACTTAGAGTCTGTGTATATAAACTACAGTCATTTGTCATTCCCGCAATCCCGAACGCATTCGGGAGTCGGGAATCCTTCTCAAGTAACGATTCCGGACAAGCCGGAATGACGAAAAAAACAGCAACTACATGTATTTGTCATTCCCGCAAGTGAAGCGCGTCGGGAATCCTTCTCAAGTAACGATTCCGGACAAGCCGGAATGACGAAAAAAACAGCAACTACATGTATTTGTCATTCCCGCAAGTGAAGCGCGTCGGGAATCCTTCTCAAGGAACGATTCCGGACAAGCCGGAATGACGAAAAAACGACAACTACATGTATTTGTCATTCCCGCAAGTGAAGCGCGTCGGGAATCCTTCTCAAGTAACGATTCCGGACAAGCCGGAATGACGAAAAAACAGCAACTGTTCGACTTTATACACAGACTCTACATATGGTATGTTGAGCATTCGGCGTACCCGCTACGACGCAGGAGATCGTTTTTTTACGACGCCATCATAGAAAGCCTGACAAATGTCGATAATATTGTTGACTTTAACGCTTTTTTAATGATACACTTTTAAAGCTTGAAGCACAGATGAAATAATTTAAATTCAAGGGGTTGTAAATTATAAAGCCATACCCCGGAGGATGCTTTCCAATGAACAGGTGGCATCTCTTACACAGGGGGTGTGGCAAAATAGCTACACATAAATATTAATTCTCTTTAATTTACAGGGAATTAAAGCTGGTCTGTTTTTTGCTATGATGATATATCACAATTGTTTTTTAAAAAAAAGACTTGACAAAATCATCAGATAATGATATAAATTCAGCATAAGCTTTTATTGGCTATCGGCTAACGTTCGACGATACAACAGGATTAATTAATTTCTTCCGGAATACTCGAAACAGCAGTCATGCAGAGTAATGCGGTTTTTATCGGTCTGTTAATCCCAAATGCGGGGAGGTGATAAGCAGAATCAGCATCTTGCATTCAGTACCTTGGTTATGGAAATCTTGCAATCAGTAGGTTTATTGATTAACCCCTGTTTTACAGGGTGGAATGCTAACCTTAAGGAGGGTTAGGAATTGAAAAGGTATTTATCTATAGTACTCGGTTTGCTTTTTGTTTTAGGTTTAGCTTCAAGCGCCTATGCTGTCCACGCACAGATACCTGCAGAGACCCAGGCTGTAGTTGCAAAGGGTGCAACACAGTTGACCATCGGTGGCAGTATCAGGGCCAGGATGGACTACAGGAGCAATCTTTCAGACCAGCTCGATAACGGTTCAGGTGACGAGCACTTTGCCCGGACAGATGCAAGGGTAAGGCTCAAGATTGATGTAAAGGTCTCAGATAAAACCACCGGCCGTGTGCATCTTGACAATAGCTGGGTCTGGGGCACAAGCAGTGAGTCCAAAGGTAACTATAAGGAAGGCAATGGAAGGGTAAAGGGAGGCTTTAACATAATCGAGGCATGGATCCAGCATGTGAACGGTCCTGTCGGATTTAAGATCGGCCATATGCCCCTTGCCCTTGGTAACAAGCTCTTCTTCGACCACTCCCTCTGGGGCGATGATGGAGTCGTTGTATTTGCAAATCCCAACAAGCAGGTCCATGTATTCGGCGTATTCGCAAAGTTCAGAGAGAGCAAAGGTGGTATCAACGATGATTCGACCGGATATGTCATTGCCGGTAATTACAAGGCCGGAAACTTAGGTGTAGGCGGTGACGTCACATATGTTGACGATCAGGTCGGCGCCATTCATCTCTGGAACATAGCACTCAGGGGTAACGGTAATGTTGCAGGCCTGAAACTCAGGGGTGAAGTTGATCTCCAGACCGGTAAGGTCACTGATGCAGGTCTTGATTTCGGCGGCTATGCATTCCTCTTCGGTGCCGATTACAAGTTAGGCAACACCAAGCTCTCCGGTATCGTCGCATACGGTAGCGGTGATGACAATCCCAACGATAATAAGATCGATGAGTTCGTAACATCACTCAGCCCTGTGCCTTATGACTATGCAGGCTATCTCTATCATTACAGGATGAAGACCGCCTGTTCAAACGGCGCCCTCGTTGCAGGTGCATGTAACGGCGGTATCGCCAATACCTTCACCGTGAAGGTCGGCGCAAACACAAAGGTCTCCAAGGAACTCTCAGTTGCCGGTTCAATTGCTTACCTGCAGGCGGCCGAGGATATCTCCATCAATGGCGGCACTCCGGATAATAACCTTGGTTGGGAGTTTGACGGTAAAGTGAAATACAAACTCGACAGGAACCTCTCACTTACCCTCCAGGGCGGTTACTTTGCAGTAGGCGATGCCTACAACCATGCTAATGGTCAAAGTGACGATGCCTGGGGCACAAGGCTTACAACACAGCTCAGCTTCTAAATACCGATTCATCGAACAAAAAAGGCGGCTGCCTGTTGCAGCCGCCTTTTTTTTGACTCTTTTCTCTTCTTAATGTTAAAATTATAACCTCTTTTTATACAAAAATATTTTGACTCTTTCGTGTCTTAGTTGAAGACAGGCTTAAAATTCAACTTAACATTAACCACAACGCACAATGTCATTCCCCGAACGCGTTCGGGGAATCGTTACTTGAGAAGGATTCCCGACGCGCTTCACTTGCGGGAATGACAAATACATGTAGTTGTCGTTTTTCTGTCATTCCGGCTTGTCCGGAATCTGTCTTTGAGAAGGATTCCCGACTCCCGAATGCGTTCGGGATTGCGGGAATGACCAATGACTGTTATTTATACACAGACTCTTATTAGACAAAGCAATCCGACATTTAGTGATGTATACGAAAATATTGCAGAAACGATTCCGGACAAGCCGGAATGACGGACTGATCAAGTGTTTTTAACTTTTTTACGAATGGACCAATATTTTTTGTCTGAATTGCACCTCTCCTGCGCTTAACCTGTTGTGGGGCAGGTGCTGTATACACGATGGAATCCGTTATAGAAAAGACACTCCTTTCCGGGAATGAGGCAATAGCCCTTGGTGCATATGAGGCTGGCGTTAAGGTTGCATCCGCCTATCCTGGCACACCTTCCACAGAGATCCTTGAAAACCTCACGAAATACGAAGGCGTATATACTGAATGGTCTCCAAATGAGAAGGTTGCCCTTGAGGTCGCCCTCGGGGCATCCTTTGCAGGTGTGAGGGCGCTGGCTTCGATGAAGCATGTGGGGCTCAATGTTGCCGCTGACCCCCTCTTTACTTCCGCCTATACAGGCGTGAGGGGAGGCCTTGTTATAATTACCGCAGATGACCCCTCCATGCATAGTTCACAGAACGAACAGGACAACCGTAATTATGCCTTCTCAGCAAAGATCCCGATGCTCGAGCCTTCTGATCCCGGCGAAGCAAAGGAGTTTGTTAAGGCCGCCTTCAGAATGAGTGAGGAGTTCGACACGCCTGTTTTTTTAAGAACGACCACGAGGGTCTCTCATGTGCAGGGTGTTGTTTGTCCCGGGGAGTTGGAGCACTCGGGCGTGGAGCCGGGCATGGTCAAGATCCCCGAGAAATTTGTAATGCTCCCGGCGAATGCAAGAAAGAGAAGGGTGGAGATCGAAAAGAGACTTGCAGGGCTGAGGGAATTTGCCGAGACCCTTCCTGAAAACAGGGTCGAGTGGGGTGACCGCAAGAGGGGCTTTATTACTTCCGGTGTCTCTTACTTATACGTAAAGGAAGTCTATCCGGAGGCATCGGTTTTAAAGCTTGGGATGGTATATCCACTACCTGAAAGGATGATTAGGGATTTTACGGAAGGGGTTGAGGAGGTCTATGTTATAGAGGAGCTTGACCCCTTTCTTGAGCTGCATATAAGGGCGATGGGGATTCCATGCAGAGGGAAGGAAGTTATCCCGCCGATAGGGGAGCTTTCCCCTCACGTGGTAAGGGAGGCTGTCTCAGGGCAGGACGGGGAGGATTTTTTTGCCCCGATTGACGTGCCCCCGAGGCCCCCGAACATGTGTCCCGGCTGTCCGCACAGGGGGCTGTTTTATGCCCTGTCGCGGCTGGACGCTTTCGTGGCAGGGGATATCGGCTGTTATACCCTTGGGTTTCTGAAACCCCTTTCTGCAATGGACACCTGTGTCTGTATGGGGGCAAGTATCGGTAATGCCTTTGGAATAGAAAAAGCCCTTGGGGAAGACGCACTTGGAAAGGTTGTTGCCGTGATCGGTGACTCCACATTTATTCACTCCGGCATTACCGGTCTGATTGACGTGGTTTACAACAGGGGCTTCTCAACGGTCATAATACTTGATAACAGAATCACCGCTATGACCGGCCAACAGGCAAACCCGGCATCAGGTACGACAATTTCAGGAGAACCGACCGGTATGATTGATTTTGAGGCCCTGTGCAGGGCCGTGGGTGTACGACATGTCCGTACCGTCAATCCCCATGATATAGAGGCAATCCTCAAGGTATTGAAACGTGAAATAGAGAGGCCCGAGCCCTCCGTGGTTATTACCAGGGCTCCCTGTGTGCTCCTGCCCGAAGAGAGGACAAGGGAGAAGACACGCTACCATGTGATCATGGACAAATGTACCGGCTGCAGGGCCTGCCTCAGCCTGGGTTGCCCTGCTATAAGTTGGGTGTCTGTTGACGGGGAAGAGGCAAAGAGGCTCGGCCTGAAAGAGAAGCAGAAGGGATATGCATTGATTGATTATCTGCTCTGTAACGGCTGTGCCCAGTGTGTATACCCCTGTAAATTCAAGGCGATCCGAAAGGTTGATGAGTGATGTAATGATGCAAGACAAGGGAAACATAGTCTTCTGCGGAGTAGGCGGACAGGGTATCATCCTGGCCAGTGAGATAACGGCCTATGCCCTTCTTAAGGCGGGTTTCGACGTCAAAAAAAGCGAGGTCCACGGCATGGCGCAACGCGGTGGTTCCGTTATTGCCCATCTCAGATACGGAGAGAGGGTCTTTTCACCTTTGATCGAGCTTGGGACCGCCGATATGCTCATCTCCTTTGAGTTGATGGAATCACTTCGCTATTTCCCATACCTCAACGGAGAGAGCAGGGTGATAGTGAATACACAGAAGATACTCCCCTTTAGTGTTGCTACCGGTAAGGATCAATACCCCGAGCGGGTACTGGAGGCCTTTTCTGAAAGGGGTATCTCTGTATTCCCTGTTGATGTCTTTAAGATAGCGGAGTCCCTTGGAGAACTCAGGGTAGTGAATACAATAGTGGTTGGAGCCCTTTCAATCTTCCTGCCGTTGGAGGAAGGGCAGTTTGTCGATGTAATAAGGGAGAGGGTTAAAAAGAGGTTTGTTGATATCAACATTGAGGCATTCAAAACAGGACGGGGGATTATTTCAGAGTCGGTGCCCGTATGATTGATAAGAACCTGATATTCCCTGCAGCTTGCTGCAGGGTTACCTGATAGGCCCTACGGACAGGCTGTGACGCAGCAATCCCGAAATGCTTGTAATGTCATTCTGAATCCCGTGTCCCGAAGGCTCCCGGGGGATGCAATAAAACGATAAAGAAGAACTTTTGTAACTACTCAGCCCTATAATCCCCCCTTTAGCAAAGGGGGGCGAGGGGGGATTTGAAGAATGTTGAATTAATAAAATCCCCCTTAATCCCCCTTTTCCAAAGGGGGAGACCTGAGTAGTTACAAACTTTTAATAATAAATATAACACCTGCGGTCTCTGCCGCAGTTCAATATGTCGGTCATTCCGGCTTGTCCGGAATCGTTCTTGTGGTTCCGAACAAGTCGAAGGATTCCCGACAAGCGGGAATGACACCGAAAAAAAGATACAATTTTCAGACGCCCCGCGGTCTCTGACGCAGGGTAGTTTACACCGGGACTCATTACGAGGATGCCGGCTGAATGCCCCGATCTTTGATCGGGAATGAATGCCGGCTATATAAATAAATCAATATTCCTTACTCGAAAGCCCCGACCTTTGGTCGGGGAGCTTCACTTTCAAGGAGGTGAGGGTTGAGATGATATGGAATGAGGAGTTTGAGACTTTACCAAGAGAGGCGCTCGAAGCCCTGCAGCTTAAGAGGCTCAAATCCCTTGTGGCGAGGGTCTATACGGATGTCCCCTTTTACAGGAAACAGATGGATGAGGCGGGTATCAAGCCGGGGGATATAAAAGGCCTTGATGAACTGGGGAATCTCCCCTTCACCACAAAGGATGATCTCAGGGATAACTATCCCTTTGGTCTCTTTGCAGTCCCTCTGGAGAGGGTGCTGAGGATTCATGCATCTTCAGGAACCACGGGTAAGCCGACGGTTGTCGGCTATACAAGGCGTGATATAGATACCTGGGCTGAACTTATGGCACGCACCCTTGCCTGTGGCGGGACCACGCAGGGTGACATCGTCCATAACTCCTATGGTTATGGTCTTTTTACCGGAGGCCTTGGCGCTCATTACGGGGCCGAGAAGCTTGGCACAACGATCATTCCGATATCAGGTGGAAATACAAAACGTCAGATAATGATTATGCAGGATTTCGGATCCACCGTTCTTCTCTGTACTCCGTCCTATGCACTGAACCTTGCCGAGGTTATGAGTGAGATGGGTACGGACCCCTCTTCCCTGAAGCTCCGGGTTGGTCTCTTCGGGGCCGAACCGTGGAGTGAAAGAATGCGCGATGAGATCGAGAAGAAGCTCAGGATAAAGGCGATCGATATTTATGGCCTCAGTGAAATCATAGGTCCCGGTGTAGCGAGTGAATGTTTGGAGGCCAAGAAGGGTCTTCACATCTTCGAGGACCATTTTATCGTTGAGGTTATAAATCCCGAGACCGGTGAGGTGCTCCCTCCCGGGGAGAGGGGAGAACTGGTATTTACAACCATCACAAAGGAGGCATTTCCTGTAATCCGTTACAGGACTAAGGATATATCAAGATTGATAAAGGAGCCCTGTGTCTGCGGAAGGACGTTCCTGAGGATGGAGCGTGTTACCGGGAGGAGCGACGATATGCTTATCATAAGGGGTGTGAACGTCTTTCCTTCACAGATAGAGCATGTCCTCATGAGTGTAGAGGGTGTTGAGCCGCACTACCGGATAATTGTTGACAGGGAAGGTGCTCTCGATACAATGGAGGTGCAGGTGGAGGTAAGCGAGGAGATCTTTTCAGACGAGGTGAAGGAGCTTGAGAGGCTGGGCAAGAGGATACAGGGAGACATAAAGGATATGCTCGGGGTCTCCTGCAAGGTTAAACTCGTTGAGCCCAGGACAATTCAGAGGAGTGAGGGAAAGGCGAAAAGGGTCTTTGATAAAAGGAAGATTTAGAAGGAGGGCGTCATGAAGGTTGAGCAGATATCAATATTCCTTGAGAACAAGTATGGAAGGCTTGCCGAGGTTACGAGTACACTTGCGGATGCGGGAATAAACATACGTGCCCTTTCACTTGCCGATACGGCAGACTTTGGTATATTGAGACTTATAGTGGACAGGACCGAAGAGGCAAAGAGGGTCCTGAAGGAACAGGGATTTACCGTAGGCAAGACAGAGGTTATTGCGGTGGAAGTACCGGACAGGCCGGGAGGGCTTTCCGGGATCCTCAAGGCCCTTGACGGCGAGGGGATAAATGTGGAGTACATGTACGCCTTTGTCCGGAGGAGTGGTGAAAATGCCATCATCATCTTCAGGTTCGATGAGCTTGAACGTGCAATAATAGCCCTTCAGAAGGCAGGCGTAAGGATTCTGAAAGGCGGGGAAGTACATGCCTTATGACAATTACGAGGATGCTGCCTGAATGCCCCTCTCTGTGAGCGGGGATGAAAGGCAGCTATATAAATTAAAAAATTATTCCTTGCTCGGAAGTCCCGCCTTGTAGGCGGGGAGCTTCACTACGGGGAGCATGAAGTGGTTTATAGTTGTATCATCCTGAGTGTAGCGAAGGATCTCAACGGTGGAATAGATTCTTCACTTCCAGGCAGTGTTACAATACCCGGAAATGGTATAACTGTCATTCTGAACAAAGTGGAGAATCTCATAAAATCCATATGTTACTTCATAGGGATCCTTTGGCTAAAGCCCCAGAATGACATTGTGACACAGCCTGTTCATTCAGAATGACATGCAAACAATAATCTGCTCCCAGTAATAAGTAGCGCATTTTCAACGTAGTGAGACCCTACTTTGTAGGGTAAAACACTAATTAAGGAGGATCTATGAGAAGATCGAGATTTTTTATTTTGGCAATGACTTTGTTACTTATGTTCTCCCTTTTTTCATGTGCAAAAAAGCCCAAGGAACCAATTAAGGTAGGTGCGATACTTGCCGTAACCGGACCTGCTTCATTTCTTGGAGCCCCCGAAGCCAAGACTCTTCAGATGTTAACAGATGAGATCAATGCCAAGGGAGGTATTAACGGTCAGAAAATAGACTTGATTATCAAGGACTCCGGTGCAAATCCCGAAAAGGCGATCTCCTTTGCAAAACAGCTCATTGAGGAAGACAAGGTCCTTGCCATTATCGGTCCCTCTACCAGTGGTGAGACCATGAAGATCAAAAATATCGCAGAGAAAGGCAAAACCATACTCCTTTCCTGTGCAGCAGCCGAGGTCATTGTTAATCCCGTTGCAAAGTATGTATTCAAGACCCCTCAGAAGGACAGCTTTGCCGTCAGAAAGATCTACCAGCAGATGAAGAAGATGGGGATCTCAAAAATAGCTGTTGTCGTTGGTAATACAGGGTTTGGAAAGGCCGGTAAGGCACAGCTTGAAAAGATTGCCCCTGAATACGGCATTAAGGTCCTGATAAGTGAGGTCTATGACAAGAAGGCTACCGATCTTACGGCAGTAGTGACAAAGCTTAAGGCAAAGAATCCGCAGGCCGTTGTCAACTGGTCTATTGTGCCGGCTCAGGCTATTGTTGCAAAGAACATGAGGCAGATCGGCATGAACGTCCCTCTCTTCCAGAGTCACGGTTTCGGCAATATCAAATACGTCAAGGCGGCAGGTGCGGCGGCAGAGGGTATCATATTCCCGGCGGGCCGTCTCCTTGTTGCCGATTCCCTGCCTGCCGGCAATCCCCAGAAGGCCGTTCTCGAAAAGTATAAGAAGGATTATGAATCAAAATACAATGAGGCTGTCAGCACCTTTGGAGGTCATGCCTATGATGCGTTCATGATCCTTGTCAAGGCGATCAGGGAGGCCGGTACCGATAAGGAGAAGGTGCGGGACGCAATAGAGAACATGAAGGGCTTTGTTGGAACCGGCGGGATTTTTAATTTTTCTCCCAAGGACCACAATGGCCTCGGCATAGACTCCTTTGATATGCTCACGGTTAAAAACGGTAAATTTACCATTCTGAAGCAATAGGAATAAGATCCGCTCTTTCGTGTTTTAGTTGAAGACAGGCTTAACATTAACCACAACGCACAATGTCATTCCGGCTTGTCCGGAATCGTTTTCTAAGAAGGATTCCAGACTCCCGAATGCGTTCGGGAGTCCGGGAATGACAAACGACTGTCATTTCTGGACAGACTTTAATTAGAGTCTGTGTATAAACTGCCGTTTTTTATTTTTGTCATACCCGAAGTCTGTAGTCGGGTATCCAGAAGTTACTGAAAAGACTGGATTCCCGCCCAACAGACCGCGGGAATGACGGCTCTATTGTTGAGTTTATACACAGACTTTAATTAGACAAAGCAATCCGACATTTAGTGATTTATACGAAAATATTGTAGAAACGATTCCGGACAAGCCGGAATGACAGGACAAGTTGGAATGAGTGACTGATCAGGTGCTTTTAACTTTTTTACGAATGAACCAAAAGATTCGTTAAGCAATGAGAGAGAGAGGGGAGTACCCGGATATTCCGTGGGTACTCCCCGTAATTTGTCAAT
This sequence comes from bacterium BMS3Abin08, assembly GCA_002897935.1. Classification (NCBI taxonomy): domain Bacteria; species bacterium BMS3Abin08. The sequence continues at coordinate 11,489 of BDTA01000110.1, read as the reverse complement.
ACTTATATGAATATCGAGTTTTTTTTCCAGTATATCGTTGCCGGTGTAACCTACGGCATCATTTATGCGATCGTCGCCATAGGTTTTAATATCATATATAACACAACCGGGATTATTAATTTTGCCCAGGGTGAGTTCGTGATGTTAGGCGGCATGACCGCCGTCACCCTTAATGCCTTCCTTCCCCTCCCGCTGGCTATAGTCCTTGCCGTGATCATAACGATGTTGGTCGGTGCATTCATCGATATCGTTTTTATAAGATGGCTTGAGAGACCCTCCGTGCTCCGTTTGATCATCATAACTATCGGGCTGTCAATCCTTATCAGGGAGGTCGCCCTCCATATATGGGGTGATGGGGTGATGGCGCTTCCATACTTTACCGGAAACGAGGTATCATCAATGTCCCTGGGCGGGGTGCGTGTCTCCCCCCAGGTTCTCTGGGTTGTAGGGGTATGTTCCATTGTGGTTGTAGTCCTGAGCCTGTTTTTCAGGTTTACCTTAACAGGGCGGCAGATGCGGGCCTGTGCGGACAACAGGAACGCCGCTACCCTCTGTGGGATAAGTGCGAAAAACATGGTAACCCTATCCTTTGTCTTAAGTGCCGGTATCGGTGCCCTTGCAGGATGTGTGGTATCCCCGATCACCTACATGCAATACAATATGGGCACAGGTCTTGCCATCAAGGGTTTTACCGTTGCCATCCTTGGAGGGCTCGGTAACAGTGTCGGCGCTGTTGTTGCCGGACTCATACTCGGCATCCTCGAATCATTCAGTATATGGTTTCTCCCGACCGCCTACAAGGATGCCATTGCCATATCCATACTTTTAATAATACTCTTCTTCAGACCCGGTGGGCTTTTCGGGAGTGCTGAAGTTGTTGAACTAAGGGAGTTTTAGTGAAGAGTAAAGCCGGATATTTACACATCGCCCTCTTTGCTGCAGCGGTTGTCGCAGTTCAGCTGCTGACCTATATTTCAGGCAGGGAATACTTTCTTACCCAGATTACCATGTCCGCCTACTATAGCCTTCTTATTATAGGTCTCTGCCTGCTTATGGGCTATGCGGGGCAGATATCCCTTGGCCATGCCGGCTTTTTTGCCATGGGTGGGTATATCTCGGCAGCCCTTACAACCTTCAATCTCCTGCCCTTCAGCCACAGCGCCCTTGTTCGTCTGCTCGGTTCGATAGGCTTTCTCACGAGGAGGCAGGACCTGTACGGGGGGGAGATACTGAATGTCCATCCGGCGGTTGCCTGTGTGATTGCAGTAGTATTTACAGGGTTTATTGCCTATCTCATCGGGATTCCCGTGTTAAAGCTTAAAGGTCATTATCTTGCAATGGCCACACTTGGGTTCGGTATCATTATTTACAGGGTTGTTCTCGGCACACCTTTTTTTGGTGAAGCAGACGGCATTTCCGATGTGCCTCCCTTTGAGATTTTCCCGGGGCTGGTGGTGAGCGGGGATATCTCGATGAGGGTGCAGAACTATTACATAGCCTGGGGTATGGTGATCGCCGGGATGGTATTGATTCTTAATCTCATCAATTCAAGGGTTGGAAGGGGATTAAGGGCCATCCACGGCGCTGAAGACGCCGCCAATGCAATGGGGATAAATACATCGAGGTACAAACTCAACACCTTTGTGATGAGTGCTGTTTTTGCCGCACTTGCAGGGGTGTTTCTTACCCATTATAACGGTGGTATCGGACCGTCCGAGGCATCGGTTATGAAGTCGATCCGTTATGTTGCCATAGTTGCAATCGGTGGAATGGCCAACATTTGGGGGGCGTTAACGATGGGTGCAGTACTGAACTTCCTCTCTCTCAGGGGGTATTTCGGGAGTTATGATGATGCCGTTTTCGGGGGGGTTCTTGTCTTCATTATGCTCTTTGCACCCGGGGGGCTTTGGCGGGCCGGGTTCTTTGCACGGATTAAGGGGATGTTTTCCAAAGAGAGGGAACTCTCTGAGAAGGCATGATTGCTTTACTTGAAGTGAGGGATGTCGAGAGGAGCTTTGGCGGGCTTAAGGCCGTGAGCAGGGTGAGCTTTACCGTGAAAAGAGGATCCGTCAAGGCCGTTATAGGTCCCAATGGAGCGGGGAAAACCACGCTCTTTAACCTTATATCCGGATACCTGCTCCCGGATTCGGGGACCATTAAGCTCAACGGTAAGAACATAGCCGGCTTAAGACCCTATCAGATCGCTTCAAGGGGGGTCTCAAGGACCTTTCAGCATGTAAACCTCTTTTCTGATATGACGGTTCTTGAAAATCTCATGGTAGGAAGACACCTCCATGGCAGGGCCGGTTTTTTTGCAGGTATGTTAAACCTCCCATGGACGTGGGTGGAGGAGAGAAGGCTGCGTGATGATTCAATAGGAATAATGGATTTTCTTGGTATTTCCGATCTCGCTGATAAAGAGGCCACAAGCCTTGCCTATGGACAACAGAGGATAGTCGAACTCGCCAGGGCCCTTGCTTCGGATCCGGAACTCCTTCTTCTTGATGAGCCGGCGGCTGGGCTGAATATGAGAGAGACCTCCTCGATGTCAGCCCTGATAGGCAGGGTCAGGGACAGGGGGGTTACGGTACTCCTCGTAGAGCACGACATGTCCCTGGTTATGGGTGTTTCGGATGAGGTTCTTGTCCTGAGTTATGGAGAAAAGATAGCCGATGATCTGCCCCTGGAGATACAGAAAAACAGGGAGGTGATCAGGGTATACCTTGGAGAAGAGAATGCTTAGGGTCAGGAATCTTGAGGCAGGATATGGTAAACTGAAGGTACTCAGGAAGATCTCTCTGCATGTCAACAGTGGAGAGATTGTTACAATAATAGGGGCAAACGGTGCCGGAAAGACCACCCTTTTAAATACGATATCGGGGCTTCTGAAGGTCCGGTCCGGTGAGCTTCTCTTTAACAGGAAGGATATAAGAAGGGTGCCCCCGGAGAAGAGGGTTTTCATGGGCTGCTCACTTGTCCCGGAAGGACGGCAGGTTTTCTCAACAATGACCGTTGAAGAAAACCTCCGGATCGGGGCCTATCCTCAGTTAAAGAGAAACGGGAAAAATGCCGTTCTGAAGGACCTTCAATGGGTACATGAACTCTTCCCGAGGCTGGAGGAGAGGAAACACCAGCTTGCAGGCACCCTCTCAGGCGGTGAACAGCAGATGCTTGCCATAGGGAGGGCGCTCATGGCAAGTCCCTCCCTTATCATGATGGATGAGCCTTCAATGGGGCTTGCACCCTTAGTCGTGAAGGATATCTTCAATATTATTCTCAGGCTGAGGGATGAGGATAAAACCGTTCTGCTTGTTGAACAGAACGCAATGGCGGCCCTTTCCGTTGCCGACAGGGGGTATGTCCTTGAAACAGGCAGGGTAATACTCGAGGGCTCTTCAGATGACCTCCTTGCAAACAGGGATGTCCAGAGGGCATATCTTGGGAAGGACCTTGATGTGGAGGCTTAAACTTGGGTTTTTCGGATTTTCTATCTGTCATTCCGGCTTGTCCGGAATCGTTCTTTGAGAAGGATTCCCGACGCGCTTCACTTGCGGGAATGACAAATGACTGCATAAAGTCGAACAGTTGCCGTTTTTTCGTCATTCCGGCTTGTCCGGAATCCAGTCTTTTCAATAAGTTCCGGATACCCGACTACAGACTTCGGGTATGACAAAAATAAAAAATGGTAATTTAGACACAGACACTAATTAAATATATCACCCTCTACCTGCCCTCACCCGTCACGGCGGAGGGGTTACAATGCACCTTGACGAAGGCCCCGACCTTTGGGAGGGGATTAAGGGGAGGGTGATAAAATCGTTCAATTCAGGTAATACATAAACTGGAGGCCGGTATGTACTGGGAAGAAGATAAGGAGTGTATGGAGAGAGAGGAGCTTGAGCAGTTACAGATCGAAAGGCTTGAGGCTACCATTAACAGGGCATACATGAATGTCCCCTTTTACCGCAGGAAGTTTGATGAGCTGGATATTGATACTGACCAGATACGTTCCCTCGATGACCTCATGAGACTCCCCTTCACGACAAAACAGGACCTCCGTGACAACTACCCCTACGGTCTCTTCGCTGTGCCGTTGAGGGAGGTCGTCAGAATACATGCCTCTTCAGGGACTACAGGGATCCCGACTGTTGTAGGCTATACGAGGAACGACGTCAAGACATGGTCAAACCTCGTAGCCAGGGTGCTGACCGCCGGTGGAGTTACAAAGGAAGACGTTGTCCAGATAGCCTTTGGATACGGTCTCTTTACAGGCGGTTTTGGCCTCCATTACGGTGCAGAAAAGATAGGCGCATCGGTTATCCCCATATCGAGCGGCAACACGAAAAGGCAGATAAAGATCATGGAGGACTTCAAGACGACCACACTTATCTGTACCCCGAGCTATGCACTGCTGATTGCCGATACCATGTATGAAATGGGGATCAATATAAATGCCCTCTCCCTAAAATACGGCCTTTTCGGTGCTGAACCATGGTCTGAAAATATGCGTCGGGAGATAGAGCAAAAACTCAAGATAATCGCTACCGACAACTACGGCCTGAGTGAGGTGATGGGACCGGGGATTGCCGGGGAGTGCATCCGAAGGAAGGGCCTTCATATCAACGAGGACCACTTCCTTGTGGAAATAATTAACCCTGAAACCCTGGAGCCGGTTAAGCCGGGTGAGGTGGGGGAACTCGTTATCACAACCCTGACAAAAGAGGCATTCCCCATGATCAGGTACAGGACCAGGGACCTCACCATGCTGATAACCGCACCCTGTGAGTGCGGGAGGAGGTTTTACAGGATGTCCAAAGTGCTTGGCAGGACGGACGATATGCTGATCGTTAAAGGGGTAAACGTATTCCCCTCGCAGATTGAGAGTGTCCTGTTTGAGGTAGAGGGGACAGAGCCGCACTATCAGATAATCGTTGACAGGAAGGGACATATTGACGAGCTTACCGTCCTTGTCGAGGTATCAGAGGATCTGTTCTTTGATGAGATGAAGAAACAGAATGAGTTGATAGGGGGCATAAAGAGACGCCTTGCCTCTGAACTCGGTATCTCCCTTGATGTAAAACTTGTTGAGACAAAGACACTGGAGAGGTTTGAGGGTAAGGCAAAGAGGGTGGTTGACAGGAGAAGACTTTAGTGTGCCGGTTTGGAAAAGACACAGCGTTGGATGATGATGTCCATTATCGATAAATTCATTAAGGCCGATCCATATGCCCGTCATCTCGGTGTGGAGGTCCTTGAGACATCCAAGGGATATGCAAAGGCAAAACTCGCAATAAGGGCGCACCATTTAAACAGCGCGGGAACGGTTCACGGCGGGGTGATATTCTCACTTGCCGATGTGGTCTTTTCCGTTGCCTCCAACTCCCACGGGACCCTTGCCATGGCTGTTAATGCGAGTATTTCCTTCTTCAAGGCCGTTAGCAGGGGGGTTTTGTATGCCGAGGCAAAAGAGGTCTCCCTGAACCCCCGCCTGGCAACCTACCTGATTTCCGTGAGGAATGACAACGGAGAGAAGATTGCACTTTTTCAGGGGATGGTGTACAGGAAAAAGACGACCCTTAAGGACCTTCTGAATCAAAAGTGAAGCTCACCGATCAAATATCGGGGCATTCAGCCAGGATCCTCGTAAACCATAGCCGGGATCCGGCGATAAGCAGCGCTGACTATCGCTGAAGACGACATTTTTCGACAGTTCCGGGTCCATTTTGCTGCACCGCACGTAGAATACGGGAAAAATATCGAAAGTCGCTCTGTCCGGCAGTGCTTATCGCTGGATCCGGGTATATCTTTCAAGGAAATTGCGGGCGTTCCGATACAGTATTTTTTCCTTTAAGTCTTCCGGTATCCTGAGACTCAGAACCCTATCCACCATCTCCTTCTGGTCGGTCCACGGGCTGTCGGTGCCGAATAGTATGTGATCCTCATCGAAGTGGGAGATTGTCCTTATAAATGTTGAGTCGTTCATCTCGGTGAGGCTCATGGATATCTCTGTATGGATGTTTTCATAACCGCCGAGGATTCCGGCCCTGTCCCATTGTCTCCATCCACCCACATGGGTGGCAACTATCGTAAGGTCCCTGAATGCTTCAGCAAGAGTCTTAACCCGTTCCACGTCACCGTTGGTATTATCCGGAAAGGCAATATCATAGCCCGTATGAAACATCACAAAAAACCCGTAACCCCTTATCATATCATAGAGATTGAACATCTCCCTGCTGTCAATCCCAAAGTCCTGATACATGGGATGGAACTTGACACCACGAATACCCAGTTTTTTTGCCCTGATGAGGACATCTTCAGCATCATTTAGAGTGTTTAGGGGATGTATGGAGACCATGGGATAAATCCGTTCACTTTGAATCCGAAGGGAGAAGTCGAGGATTGGATATAACTGGGCCGGTTTTGTGGCAATATTTGAGACCACGCTCAGGGATATCCCGGCCTTATCCATTGACCTGAGGAGCCCGGCCAGGGTCCCGTCCGTATGGGGTCTGTACTTACCGGAATGCTCAGACAGTAGATCGAGAGCGTTTCCTGCAATCTCCTCAGGGAATATATGAGTATGAAAGTCTATCATTATAATGAGGGACACAGCGCCTGTATGGAAACATTCAAGCACCCTGGACCCTGTGCCCTGAAAACTCCCGGGGTATTGTTTCAGGCTTGGCAAGGCGAATAGACTGCGTCTCATAACACATTGATTTTATTATAAATATAACACCCTGCGGTCTCTGCCGCAGTTCCATATTCCCGTCATTCCGGCACAGTGTCATTCCGGCTTGTCCGGAATCGTTCTTGTGATGCCGAACAAGTCGAAGGATTCCCGACAAGCGGGAATGACACCGAAAATAAACATACAATTTTCAGACGCCCTGCGGTCTCTGCCGCAGGGTAGTTCACTATGACAAGTTGCGGTGTTTAACAGGTTTTTTAGACAGGCTCCACATCCTATCTGGCCGGCATTAAAAAACCTGATCAATAAGAATATCGTAGTTGTGCCGGGGATAGCAAGGGCTGTTGCAGTTGGGTACCCCATGATCCGGTTCAACGGGGGGATAATCGGTAAGGCGTCTTCATTGAACACTCTGTTGTCCAAACAGGAAAATGCCCTTACAGTCATTAGTCATTCCCGCAAGTGAAGCGCGTCGGGAATCCTTCTTAAAGAACGATTCCGGACAAGCCGGAATGACGGAAAAACCACAACTGTTCGACTTTATATACAGATTATTAAGTTTTAAATACCCCACAGTCTCTGCTGAGGGGTTTCCGCCCATTTTCCCTGTCGTCCAAGGCCTCCGGCTTTTTATTGAATTCGGGTAAAATTTTTTGACAGGTTTTGGAAGTTAATGTTAGAATTTCCTTATGAAAATAGCCATAACCGGTAAGGGAGGGGTGGGTAAAACCACCCTTTCTGCTGTATTGAGTTATCTATATGTCAGCGAAGGCAGAAGGGTTGTTGCCGTTGATGCCGACCCCGATGCCAACCTCGCCCAGGCATTCGGTTTAAGCCCTGAAGAGATCGACGGTATCAGACCCATTGCTGAACTTACAGACGTCATAGCTGAGAGGACCGGGGCACGCCCCGGCAGTATGGGGGGGATATTTAAGCTAAACCCGAAGGTTGACGATATACCGGAGGAGTTCGGAAAGAGGATCGATGGCCTGACACTTCTTGTTATGGGGAAATCAAAGGAGGCTGCCTCAGGCTGTTACTGTCCGGAAAATGTCTTTCTCCGGAGCCTGCTGAGGCACCTTGTGGTTGAGCGTGATGAAATGGTGGTTGTAGATATGGAGGCAGGTATCGAACACCTTACAAGGGGTACTGCCGAGGGTGTGGATGCCTTTATCGTGGTGGTGGAGCCGGGCCAGAGGTCGCTGCAGACCGCACATCAGGTGAAGAAGATGGCTTCAGGCCTTGGGGTCAAAAGGGTCTATGTGGTTGCGAACAAGGTAAGGAATGATGGAGATATAGAATTTATCGGGTCTCTACTTGGTGACATGGTGCTGCTTGGCGCCATAGCCTTCAGGCCCCAGGTCATGGAAGCGGATATCTCGGGGGAACCTCCCTATAAGAAAAGTCCTGATACTGTAAGGGAGGTGGCGAAACTGAAAGAGGTGCTTGAGAAGTGCCTGGAAGATGCCGGCTAAGTGAGGCTGCATCCTTCATTGAGGTATTGCAACCCGTTGCAAGGCAACGAAAACCAGCTCGCCTGCCTGCACTCACGCGGTATTGGTGGTGATTTCAAGAAGTGATAAAAGATAAAACGGCACTGAGAAGAGAGATTATTAAAAGACGGGATGGGATTCCCCGCGAGGTCCGGCAGGTAAAGGACAGTCTCGTAATGGAAAGGATCCTGTGTCTGAAGGAATTTACCGAGGCCGGGACAGTTCTCCTTTTTGCCTCTTTCAGAAGCGAGATTAATACCATCCCGATAATTGAAAATGCCCTGAAGGATGATAGAGTTGTTGTGTTGCCCAGGGTTGACAGGGATAACCGGAGCTTACTTCTCTACAGTATAGCTGCCCTCTCGGAGCTTCAGGAGGGCTATATGGGCATACCGGAACCTCCGGGCGATGGAGATAAAATAGTTTTGCCGGAAGATCTGGAGTTTATTCTGATGCCGGGTGTTGCCTTTGATGAACTGGGCGGCAGGCTCGGTTATGGTGGTGGATATTATGACAGGCTCATAGGTGCACTGAGGGAAAGGCCCCCCCTTGTGGCCCTGGCATATGAAGAGCAGATAGTGGAGGAGGTTCCCGTATCCGGGCACGACATCAGGGTTAACAGGATCGTCACCGACAGACGTATTATAGAGGTTGCCGCCGGCACGGTATCAAAAGAAGAAAATCACACGGTTTAGGTAGAATATAACAGGTTTGGGATGGAACCGGACAGATCAGGATCAGGAAAAACCCGGGTATACTGTATAACCTTTGCGCATCCTGTGGATTTTAACAGGTAACAATGAAGACCTGATAAAGGGAGACGGCTATGAATACAAAAAAGATAGAAAAAGGGGTAAGGCTTATAATAGAGGGTATAGGTGAAGACCCTGAAAGACCGGGGCTCAAGCGGACACCCCAGAGGGTTGCCTCCATGTTTGAAGAGATATTCTCGGGTCTTGTGACACAGCCTGAGGACATTCTAACGCCCATCGAGGGTGAGACCCATGATGAGATGGTGATCCTTAAAGACATCCCGTTTTATTCCGTCTGTGAACACCATCTGCTGCCCTTTTTTGGACGTGCCCATATAGCATACATACCTGAGAAGGGCAGAATCGTCGGTATCGGTGAACTTGCAAGGGCCCTCGAGATACTGGCCAAGAGGCCGCAGGTTCAGGAGCGCCTTTCGGCACAGCTTGTAGATATGATCATGAAAAGGCTGAAGCCAAAGGGTGCTATGGTGATCATTGATGCCGAGCATCTCTGCCTGAGCATGCGGGGGATAAAAAAACCCGGTTCAAGGACGGTGACATCAGCGGTAAGAGGTCTCTTCAGGTCAAAGCAGTCCACGAGGGAGGAGATGCTGTCGTTGATTAAAAGCAGAAACTAATTAGAGCCTGTGTATAAACTGTGTTGTTGTCATTCCCGTGAAAACGGGAATCCAGTAAAATCAATCGGTTCTGGATTCCGCATCAAGTGTGGAATGATGGAATAGATGAGTTTATGGACAGACACTGATTAGAGCCTGTGTATAAATTACGGTCGTTTGTCATTCCCGCAAGCGAAGCATGTCGGGAATCCTTCTTAAAGAACGATTCCGGACAAGCCGGAATGACGGAAAAACTACAATTGTTCGACTTTATACACAGACTCTAATTAGTGTCTGTGTATAAATTGCCATTTCTTGTTTTTGTCATACCCGAAGTCTGTAGTCGGGTATCCAGAAGTTACTGAAAAGACTGGATTCCCGCCCAACAGACCGCGGGAATGACGGCTCTATTGTTGAGTTTATACACAGAAACTAATTATGCATGAAATGAGTGTTTGCAAAGGGAAAAAGTCAAGCTCTCCGGCCAAAGGCCGGAGCTTGCCGATGGCATGCCTTACGGCATAGCAATGTAAGGTTTTGATATTTTATCTTTATATTTGCCTCCGGCACCTCGGTGCTTTCGGCAAAGAACATTGTAAGGAAATTTTGATTAAATACATCCCTTGCCTTCATCCCCGACAGATGTCGGTGCTTTCGGCAAGGTGCATTGTAACGAATCACTAACCCAAGGAGGCAATATGTCTGCAAAAATCATTAACGGAAAGGAAATCGCTGCCCAGATCAGGGAGGAACTTAAGAAGGAAGTTGCCGGGATGAAGGACAAGCACGGGATTGTTCCCGGACTCGTTACCATCCTTGTGGGAGAGAACCCCGCCTCGGTCAGCTACGTTACCGGCAAGCAGAAGGCGGCGCATGAGATCGGCTTCTATTCTATCCAGGACAATCAGCCCGAGGACATAACCGAAGAAGACCTGCTCAAACTTGTTGATAAGTACAACAGGGATCCGAAGATACACGGGATTCTCGTCCAACTCCCGCTTCCCAGGCACATCAATGAGAAGAAGGTCATCAATGCTATCGACCCCGACAAGGATGTGGACTGTTTTCACCCGATCAATGTGGGACGCCTGATGATCGGCGGTGACGAGGTAAAGTTCCTGCCATGCACACCCGCGGGTATCCGGGAACTGATCGTACGTTCCGGTTATGAGACCTCCGGAGCCGAGGTGGTGGTTGTGGGCCGTTCAAATATAGTCGGCAAGCCTATTGCCAATATCCTGCTCCAGAAGGGCAAGGGCGCGAATGCCACAGTTACGGTCGTACATACAGGCACGAAGAATCTCGAGGCCCACTGCAGGCGGGCCGAAATTCTCATCGTAGCGGCAGGCGTTCCAAACCTCGTGAAACCCGAGTGGATCAAGCCCGGTGCCTGCGTCATAGACGTGGGTGTCAACAGGGTGGGGGAGAAGAAGAGTGAGAAGACCGGCAGGATGGTGCCTATTCTCAAGGGAGATGTCGACTTTGATGCGGCCAAGGAGATTGCCGGGGCCATCACGCCCGTTCCCGGCGGTGTTGGCCCGATGACCATTACCATGCTGATGTACAACACGGTACAGGCAGCGAAGAATACGCTTAAATAGAGTCTGTGTATAAAATTCCGTTTTTTATTTTTGTCATACCCGAAGTCTGTAGTCGGGTATCCAGAACTTATTGGAAAGACTGGATTCCGGACAAGCCGGAATGACGACAACTGTTCGACTTTATACGGTCATTTGTCATTCCCGCAAGTGAAGCGCGTCGGGAATCCTTCTCAAAGAACGATTCCGGACAAGCCGGAATGACGGCATAACGGCAACTGTTCGACTTTATACGGTCATTTGTCATTCCCGCAAGTGAAGCGCGTCGGGAATCCTTCTCAAGTAACGATTCCGGACAAGCCGGAATGACGGCATGACGGCAACTGTTCGACTTTATA
>BDTA01000109.1 GCA_002897935.1 bacterium BMS3Abin08 | reverse complement strand
GGAATGACGGCATAACGACAACTGTTCGACTTTATACGGTCATTTGTCATTCCCGCAAGTGAAGCGCGTCGGGAATCCTTCTCAAAGAACGATTCCGGACAAGCCGGAATGACGGCATAACGACAACTGTTCGACTTTATACGGTCATTTGTCATTCCCGCAAGTGAAGCGCGTCGGGAATCCTTCTCAAGTAACGATTCCGGACAAGCCGGAATGACGGCAACTGTTCGGCTTTATACAAGGACTATAAATAGTCTTTTGCCCGGACGCGGATTGTCAGGGTTTTCAATATAACCTGAATTGAGCGATTATATGATTGTCAGGTACAACGGCGTAGGGTTTTCACTCATTCACCGGTCGGGATTCCGGCCTGCCTGTGCGCATCCGCATACAGACAGGGGGGATTTTTCAACTCGCCACCCGGGTGGATTTTATGAGAAACCAAAACCGTTCAGACCCGATACCATGCACCTTTGCTGAAATCTGCGTCCCAATTCAAAAAGGAGGTTTCAGAATGATCGTAACAAAGAAGAAGGACTTTCAGGAACTGATGGAAAACCTGAAAAACTACAGGAGTTTCTTCCTTATCGGCTGTTCGGAATGTGCCAGCCTCTGCGGTACCGGAGGTGAAGAACAGATAAATGAGATGACCGAGGCACTGAAGGCGGAAGGTAAAGAGGTCACCGGCGGGATAGTGGCGAAGACAGGCTGCCAGGTCCTCGGTACCAAGAAGGAACTCAAGGCATACAAGGAAGCCCTTGCCGGCGCTGAATGTATCCTTGTCATGTCCTGTGGCGCAGGGACTCAGTCGGCGGTCGACCTCTTTGAGGACAAGCCGGTATATCCAACCAACGATTCCCTCTTCCTTGGGAACATGACCAGGTTTCAGATGTTCGATGAGCGCTGTTCCCTCTGTGGAAAGTGCATACTCGACAAGACAGGCGGTATCTGTCCGGTTACTACCTGTCCTAAGGGGCTTCTGAATGGTCCATGCGGGGGAATGAAGGACGGACACTGTGAGGTCGGTCCTGATATCCCGTGTGCATGGGTAAGGATATATGAGAGGATGAAGAAGCTTGACAAGCTGCAGGAACTCTGCGATACCGTTGTTGAGGCCAAGGACTGGTCGGCAGGGCAGAAGCCAAGGTCCCTCAATACCAGGGAGATGAAGGAAAAATGAGACGGAGCCGGGACCGGGTCAGACAGGCGGAACGTGACATCAGATGCAAACCTTGATGAATTATATATACCGACACGATACCCTTTATCTTTTGAGTTTTTCAGATTCCGGGATTGCTGTTGATGTATTCCCCTTTGCTTATAAGAAATCAAAGGAAATAGTTTTTTAGAGAGAGCAGGAAAAGAAGGAATACAACTATCATAGTTTATAAGGAGGAATAAATATGTCATTCAGAGAGGCACTTGAGTCAGGGAAGTTTGTTGTAACTGCTGAGGTCGGCCCTCCAAAGGGGACCGATATAGAGGAGATGATACACCATATTGAACTCCTGAAGGGTAAGGTTGATGCCATCAACTTCACAGACAACCAGTCCGCCGTAATGAGGATGAACTCCCTTGCAGGCTGCAAGATCGCCCTTGAGCATGGTGTGGAGCCGATACTCCAGATGACCTGCCGGGACCGTAACAGGATAGGGCTGCAGTCCGACCTGCTCGGCGCCTATGCCCTTGGTGTGAGGAATCTGCTCTGCATGACCGGGGATCATGTCTCTGCCGGTGACCACAAGGGGGCAAAGCCTGTTTATGATGTAGAATCCGTCCAGTTGCTCCAGATAGTGGATTCCCTTAACAACGGGACGGACATGTCGGGCAATGACCTGAAGGGCAAGTGCGATTTCTTTCAGGGTGCCGTGGTTACCCCGGAGGCAAACCCCCTTGAGCCACAGCTTATAAAGTTTGAAAAGAAGGTGAGGGCGGGGGCAAGGTTCTTTCAGACCCAGGCTGTTTATGATATAGAAAAGTTTAAGGAGTTTATGCAGTATGCAGGGAAGTTTTCTGTAAAGGTGATGGCAGGTCTTGTGGTGCTGAAGGGCGCCGGGATGGCAAAGTTCCTTAACAATTATGTGCCGGGCATCGTGGTGCCGCAGGAACTTATAGATGAACTGAAGGAGGCCGGTAAGGAGAAGGCCCTTGATACGGGACTCAGCATCTGTGCAAGGCATATCAGGCAACTGAAGGAAGAGGGTATCTGTGACGGTGTTCATATCATGGCCATTGGCATGGAGGACAGGGTGCCTGACATCATGGAGAGAGCGGGGCTCTTGTAATATCAGGCGTATGAATCTTGAATATTCGTCGGAAGAAGGAGTGGACTTATGGGGAGAGTGACAATTAACGACTTTCTTAAGAAGAAGTCGGAGGGAAAGAAGATAACGATGCTCACTGCCTATGATTACCCCTTTGCAAGGATAGTGGATGAGGGCGGTGTCGATGCCATGCTTGTGGGTGATTCCCTTGCCATGGTGGTGCAGGGGCTGGAGAACACCCTTCCCGTTACCATGGACGAGATGATATACCACACCAGGATGGTGGCAAGGGCAGCGGAGCGTTCAATGGTGATTGGTGATATGCCCTTTATGTCATACCAGGTCTCTGTGGAGGATGCGGTAAGGAACGCAGGCAGGTTTATCAAGGAAGGTGGTGCCCAGGCCATAAAGATTGAGGGTGGCTCAGAGGTTGCCGGAAAGATCAATGCCATGGTAAGGTCGGACATACCGGTTCTGGCGCATATAGGTCTTACACCCCAGTCCATACACAGGATGGGAGGATACAGGATCCAGGGAAGGACTGATGAGTCGGGAAAACAGCTCATCGAGGATGCGCTGGCCCTCCAGGAAGCAGGTGCCTTCGGCATTGTTCTTGAAGCCATCCCGATGGCCCTTGCAAGGGAGATTACCGGTACACTCACCATACCGACTATCGGTATCGGGGCCGGTCCTTATTGTGACGGGCAGGTTCTTGTCACTCACGATGTCCTCGGCCTTTTTGAGAGGTTCGTGCCGAAGTTCGTAAAGCGCTATGTAAACCTCAAAAAGGAGGCGGTTGATGCAATCGGGAGGTACAGGGAAGATGTTGAAAATGGAGATTTTCCGGGAGAGGAGCACGGGTTTAAATGAGAGGCGATAGGCTATGAAATCTCAATAAATCTTTAATTCGCTTGAAGTTGAAACCAATGATCCATAACCTGAAACGCAAAGGAACATTATGCCTGAAACTAAACTAAAGGTTATTCTTTTAAAGCATACCCCCGAGCCCGAGGAGACAGTGGCAATGGCCGCCAAGCTATGCTACAGCCCCTCGGATATCGAGAAACTCAGAGAAAAGATAAAGGCCGGGGACCAAAAGGCATTTGTAGAGAAGCTCATGAAAATGGGGCACATGACACCCATTGAACATGCATCTTTTACGTTTGCCGTTGAGGGAATATCGAGGGCCTGTTCTCATCAGCTCGTCAGACACAGACTTGCTTCATACAGTCAGCAGTCCCAGAGGTATGTCAGTGAAGAGGCTGGTTTTGATTTCCTGGTGCCGCCGACTATAAAAGAGGACCCGGAGCTTGCCTCTTTCTTTGAAGACTTTATGGCTAAGGCCCAGGGGGCTTATAATCACATTGTAAAGAGACTGGAGGAGCGTGGGATAAAGGGAGAGGCAGCAAACCAGGATGCAAGGTTTGTCCTTCCCAATGCCTGTGAGACAAAGATAATGGTTACCATGAATGCGAGGGAGTTGCTGCATTTTTTCTCTCAGCGGTGCTGTCTCAGGGCACAGTGGGAGATCAGGACAATGGCTGAGGAGATGCTTAAACCCGTGAAAAGGGTTGCCCCCACCATATTCGCAAAGGCTGGTCCTGCGTGTATCTCAGGCCCCTGTCCGGAGGGGGAATATACGTGTGGCAGGATAAAAGAGGTAAGGGCGATGTATAGAAAGATGTAGGGCGCTGAAGACACCACGATACGGGAATCGTAACCGTTATCACAAGACGTTTGTTCCCGCCTTAATCCCTCAAATCTATTTGACAAACTCCCCCATATTTTGCTATAAAATAAAGCTGGATTCAATAGGCAGAGTCCCGAAGGCATTCGGGATTAACCATTAGGTCGTAAGCACCGGGTATAGCTGTTAAGCTGTGTAAAGAGATTTAGTTAAGTTTGATACACTCGTAAAAAGTCTGAAAAAGTGTTTTTTGTCATTCCCGTGGAAACGGGAATCCAGTCTTTTCAGATAGTTACACGCTTCCTGGATTCCCGCTTTCGCGGGAATGACGACTTTTTACGAGTCCATCAATAGTTATCAGTCTGTATCTTTGTTTATTTCCAGCCTCATAATAATAGCATCTTATCTTGGAAGAAAATATGGGCTCTTTCGTGTTTTAGTTGAAGACAGGCTTAAAATTCAACTTAACATTAACCACGACACACAATGTCATTCCGTCTTGTCCTGTCATTCCGGCGTGTCCGGAATCGTTCTTTAAGAAGGATTCCCGACTCCCGAATGCGTTCGGGATTGCGGGAATGACAAATGACTGTAACAATACACAGACTCTTATTAGACAAAGCAATGCGACATTTAGTGATTTATACGAAAACATTGCAGAAACGATTTCGGACAAGCCGGAATGACAGACTGATCAAGTGTTTTTAACTTTTTTACGAATGAACCAGAATAATATTCCTTTCCAAGACCCGCTTAACTGCTTCAACCGTTAACCTGACAATAAACAATCCGTCATTTAGAAGACATTGAAAACACCGGATGCCGGTTTGAGGACTGCCGGAATGACAGATATAAAAATTGAGTTTATACACGGACTCTATAAATTAGGGGGAGAACTTTTCTGTTTACGAATTCACCGGTAATATTATATCCTTAGTATTATGCTCACAGGGCTTTTCAATCCAGAGGCCGTTGCGGTAGTGGGGGCATCACGGAATCCGCAGAAGGTAGGCCACAGCATCCTGAAAAATATTATCCAACATGGATACGGAGGCAGGATATATCCCATCAACCCCTCAGCAGACAGTATCGAGGGGCTGAGGTGTTTTCGATCCATTACGGATGTAAAGGACAGGGTTGACCTCGCCGTTATAGCTATCCCGGCGCCCTATGTGCCGGGGGTGTTGAAGGAATGTATCCGAACGGATGTATCCTCTGCCATTGTGGTATCAGCCGGATTCAAGGAGGCAGGCTCCAAGGGTGCGGTTCTTGAGGAGGAACTGAAGGAGATAGTGAGGGGAAGCGATCTCAGGGTGCTTGGGCCGAACTGCCTTGGAATAATCAATACCCAACTCAGCCTGAATGCCACTTTTGCCCGCGGGATGCTACCCCGGGGAAGGATATCCTTCTTCTCCCAGTCAGGCGCCCTCGGTGTCGCTGTGCTTGACTGGGCAATCGGAAACAAGATCGGCTTTTCAAAATTCATAAGCCTCGGTAACAAGGCAGACCTGAATGAGACGGATTTTACCGAGTACTTTCTTAACGACCCTGATACGGATGTAATTCTTGGTTATATCGAGGACGTGGTCGAGGGAGAGAGGTTTATAAGGGTCGCACGTAAGGCAACTAAGAAAAAACCCATCATCCTGATAAAGTCAGGCGGTACACAGGCCGGTGCAAGGGCCGCCTCCTCCCATACAGGCGCACTTGCAGGCTCTGAGACCGCCTTCCGGGCCGCCTTCAAACAGACGGGTGTTATAAGGGCTTCGGGGATAAATGAACTCTTTGAGATAGCTAAGATCTTTATCCCGGGCAGGCTCCCCAGGGGGGACAGGATCCTTATCATCACCAATGCAGGGGGGCCGGGTATCATTACAACAGACAATGCAGAGAGGGCGGGCCTTAAACTGCCCTATCTAAACAAGTCAGCCATTAAGAGGCTACAGAAGGGTCTTCCACCAAATGCCTCCCTCTATAATCCGATTGATGTTATTGGAGATGCCTCCTCTGAACGTTACCGGGTGGTCCTTGATGAGGCAGTGAAAAGCAGGGATATAGACGGTATCATAGTCATACTCACACCTCAGGCAACGACGGAGGTCGATAAAACGGCGGAGGTCACTGTAGAGGCATACGGGAGGACCAAAAAGCCCCTCATTACCATCTTTATGGGCGCTGCAAGCGTAAAGGGTGGTATAGAGAT
>BDTA01000108.1 GCA_002897935.1 bacterium BMS3Abin08 | reverse complement strand
CGTTGTCCTCAAGCACATTACCCTTCGGGTCAACGACCTTCAATACAGATAGCGGCCGGACCTTCTTGCCCCCGTTAACAAAAATTGTATACCCTGCAGCCAGTTCAAGGGGCGAGACAGTGAGAGAACCCAGGGCAATACTGAGATCTCCGGGGATTTCATATCCAAGCCCTAATCTCCTGGTAAACCCAACGATCTCCCCGATACCGATTTTCTCCGCCAGCCGCACAGCAGATACATTCAGAGACTTCACAAGCGCCTCTCTCAGCGTTACAGGCCCATGGTACTTCCTGTCATAGTTCACGGGGCGCCAGAAGCCGCCACTGCCTGTTGGATACCGGACCGGCTCATCCCTTACAATCGTAGCAGGGGTCAACCCCTTATCAAAGGCAAGGGCAAAAAGAAAGGGTTTAAAGGCTGATCCCGCCTGTCTCCTTGCAGCCACTGCACGGTTAAACTGACTCTTCCTGAAGCTGTATCCACCGACCATGGCCTCGATTCTCCCCGAAGACGGTTCAAGACAGACCAGCGCCCCCTCAACAAGAGGCACCTGGACAAGAGAGACACGGGCAACTCCGTCTCTTATCTCCCTAACCCTTACGTACACTACATCTCCCACGGAGAGTATCCTCCGGAGGTTAAACCCCTTTATGATCCGCGGTCTCTTTTTTCTACGGTCATATCTCCTGCGTGCCCAGGAGGCATCCTTTTTTTTAAGCACCGCGTACGCACCGTTTACCTTCAGTATCGCCCTACCCTTATAGACCCTCAATACCGTCCCTTCAAGCCTCTTCCCTTTCAGCGAGGAAAGCCCTTTGCCGGAAACGAGTGACTTGATCTCTTTTTGCGGATCGAGCCCGTCTATATGCCTCACCGGACCTCTCCAGCCCCTCCTCATGTCATATCTCTCAAGTCCTTCCCTCATCACCCTGCTTGCCTGAACCTGTGCCCATCTTCTGAGACCGGTATAGACCCTGAGCCGCCCCTTGTAAAGCATCTCCGTACCGTACTTCTCTTCAAGGTAGTCCCTGACATAACCGAGAAAGTACCCGTATATATCATCCTCCGGGCCCTTGCTGTTCAACCTCAACGGCATGCCCTCGGCCCTCTTCCTCTCCGATGGTTTCAGGTACCCCTCCTTCTCCATCCTCCCGAGCACCACCCTTGCCCTCAGGTCGGCCCTCCTTATGTCACGGAAGGGGGAATAAAAGCCGGGGGCCTTCAGAAGCCCGGCGATCAAGGCAGCCTCCTTTACCGTTAAATCCCCGGCCCTCTTGCCGAAATACGTCCTTGAGGCCGTTTCCACACCATAGGCGCCGCTGCCGAAGTAGGCCCTGTTAAGATATAACTCCAGGATCTCCTTCTTTGTGAGGTTCCTCTCAAGCATGATCGCAATGACCACCTCCCGCAGTTTACGCCTCAACGTCTTTTCATGAGAGAGATAGAGCAGCTTTGCAAGCTGCTGGGTGATCGTACTGCCTCCCTCCTTGAATCTTCGGTAGAAAATATCCTTAGCCAGCGCCCTGATCAGCGCTACATAGTCTATCCCCATATGTTGAAAGAACCGGGCATCCTCAGTGGCAATCACGGCATTGATCAAATTCGGCGAGACATCCTTCAGGCGGACGTACTTTCCTCTCTGAATCCTGAATTCGCCGATAAGGGTACCATCGAAAGCATATACCCGCGTGCCCGGCACATGATATGTCTTAAGAGATCTTACGTCAGGAATACCCTTGATAATGGAGATGTATGTAAAGGCCGAAAGAAACAATACTATAAGGACAACCACACACAGGGCTTTCTTTCTTCGCATGTTAGTATGATACATGATCTTAGATACTATCTAAAAGGATGCTCAGGAAGCGGAAAGGGGAAGAAAGGGCACTGTTCCTCCTCACAGATGCCTTTCATCCCCCGTTGGACGTTGGGCATCCGGGCTTCATCGTCGCAAGTTGCGGGAGGGGTACCCTTTAAACTCAATAAAGCAACTGATCGGCGCCGTAAAGCAGGTTCATGAGGTCTATTATGATCTTACCGCTTCCATTACAACTTGTAGAGACATTACCGTTAAAAACCATGGTGTCAAAATCATACGTTCCCCAAAGATGGTTGTTACACCCGCCTGTCAGGGCATTCCCGTCTGCTTCGGTAACGGTCATATCGGAAGACGTGGTAATATCAACATTGGCAATGGATGCGGATGTAAAGATTATCGTTCCTGAAGAAGATAGGGTCCCGCTGGCGGTACCCCCTTTCCCAAGCACACAACTATTGAATGTAAATGTGAAATTGTAAGCACCTGTCAATGGTGTATAGGTGCCGTCGACATCAACCGACCCACCTCCGTCACAGGGAATTGTCAGGGAAATATCCTCTGCATATGCCAGTCCTGAAAAAACAAACAGGAACAACAATGAAATCATCACTCTTCTTAGCACAATAACCTCCTCCTTTCTGAAATAATGGTCTGGTACCCCTCCAGAACCTTCTCACTCACACTTACCTCCGGGGCTGAAAAACCCCCGGACAAAGCAATCCTCCCTGTCTACCAATAATTGATGGACTCGTAAAAAGTCTGAAAAAGTGTTTTTTTGTCATTCCCGTGGAAACGGGAATCCAGTCTTTTTAGCTAGTTACACGCTTCCTGGATTCCCGCTTTCGCGGGAATGACGACTTTTTACGAGAATATCAATAATTATACAGGAAAAAGCTGAACACATCAACAAACACTGTTTGCCCGGGAGCCTGTCCGGGTATTTTCATCACTGAAATAAATTCCGGGCAGGCTCTGAACCATGTGCCCCGAAGGCTTTCGGGATACTGTTTCAGGATCTCTAATGAAAACTCCCCCCCTCCCTGCTGCGGGGGATCCTTTCCCTTTCCCTTTCCCTTGACGGGGGATGTGATTTAATAAAACCGTTAAAAAGTGCTATAATCAACGATGAAAGAGATAAATCTTGAAGGCCTTGATCCGGTAGTTTCAGACAGGATAGCCCCTTTTATAGAGGACATCCTGCGGGGAGGCACAGACAACCTCCATTCTTTTTATATCGTTGGTAGTGCCCTTACCCCCGATTTTAATAAAAAAACCTCTGATATCAATTCAGTGGTTGTCCTCAACGGGATGGATCTTGATTTTCTTGTATTTCTGGCCCCTCTCGGCAAGACATATAAGAAAAAGGGTGTTGCGGCACCATTGATTATGACTCCTGAATACATCGGTACCTCTCTTGATGTGTTTCCCATAGAATTTTTCAATTTCAGGATGATACACAAAACCGTTTTTGGTGATGACATACTATCGGGATTGGAGATCAAGAGGGATTATCTGAGACTTCAATGCGAGAGAGAGATAAAGACAAAGCTCATCTGGCTGAGACAGGGGTTTATCTCTTCTCTCGGGGACAAGGGGCTCCTGAACGAGAGACTTTCAGAGTCAATTGCCGGGTATCTTCCACTGTTCAGGGCAATTATTTATCTCCTTGGCAAGGAGCCTCCCATCAAAAGTCATGATGTTATAGTTGTACTTCAGGAAGTGACGTCAATCGAGGCAGGGGTGTTTGAAAGGATACTCCTCCTCAGGAGGAAGGAAATAACCCTCTCTATGGATGAACTCATATCCGCCTTCAAGCAGCACTACCTGGCCACAGAGAGAATAGGTAAGATTATTGATGACCTCCATGCGTAGGATTTTATTCCTTTCTTTTATTGCACTATTCTGTCTGACCTCGATCCCATGGGCTTCCACGCCGAAACCTCCGGAGGTGCCCCGAAACTATGTAGTTGACCTTGCCGGTGTCATCAGAGATGATGTTGAGAGGAAGATGAATAACTACCTCAGGGAACTGCAACAGAAGACCACGGCACAGATGGTCGTCCTGACCGTACAGAGCCTCGATGGAGAAAGCATAGACGGATTTTCCATCAGGATTGCAGAGAAATGGAAACTCGGACAGAAGGGAAAGGACAACGGCGTCCTTTTTTCCGTTGCAGTAAAGGACAGGAAATACAGATTTGAGATCGGTTACGGGCTTGAGGGGATACTGCCCGACAGCCTTGTCGGCTCCATCGGCAGGCAATACGTAGTCCCCTATTTCAGGAAGGGGGATTATTCTACAGGCATATATGCCGCCACTGTTGTGGTGGCCCAGAAGATTGCAAGGAGTGCGGGTGTTGAGATAACAGGGATGCCCAGGGTCAGGACCTCCGGTTCCAGGGTAAGGAAAGAGATGGGGCTGCCCGGGACAATACTGACTGTTGTCTTACTTATACTTGCAGTAATTCTCTTTATAAAAAACCCCCGGCTCTTTCTGCTTCTCTTACTGTTCTCAGGTATTGGCGGCAGAAGGGGGGGCTGGTCCGGCGGCGGCGGTTTCGGCGGCGGCGGTGGCGGTGGTTTCGGCGGCGGTGGGGCCTCCGGTGGATGGTGAGCAAGTAACACCTCAGACAACAATTAATAATTACAGGGAGGTTGTAAATGAGTAAGGGATTGAAGATCTTTCTGATCGTGCTTGTAATTTTTCTGTTTTCCGTATCAGGCAGCATCGGCTGGGGGATTGCACAGTACAACAAGGTGATTACCATGGATGAACAGGTGAAGGCACAGTGGGCCCAGGTTGAAAACCAGCTGAAGAGGCGGTATGACCTGATACCCAATCTCGTTGAGACGGTAAAGGGGTATGCGAAACACGAGAAGGAACTCTTTGAGAATATAGCTGAGGCGAGGACAAAGTATTTTCAGGCAAAAACCGTCGGTGCGAAAATCCAGGCCTCACGCGGACTTGAAGGTGTGCTTTCACGCCTGCTCCTACTTAAAGAGGCCTATCCTGAGTTGAAAGCCAATGAGTCTTTCCTTAAGCTTCAGGACAGTCTTGAGGGTACGGAGAACAGGATCGCCGTTGAGAGGAAACGTTATAATGATGCAGTCCGTGCCCTTAATACATACAGGAGGACCGTGTTTGGAAGGTTCTTTGCCTCTTTGGCAGGAGTAGGTGAGGCAGAGTACTATGAGATACCTACGGCTGAGAAGGCAACGCCAAAGGTGAAATTTTAGCGCCTCGGGTCGGGGGTTGACAAATAATTGAAAATCTGTTACGATCTGTCATAACATGTAATGACAGAGAGGGGGGGGGTTATACCGTGTATGATCAGGATAATGATATGATGATGACAACGACGGCGACGATTAACAAGAAATCTCCCGTAGCAGCTTACATGCAGCTTAAGGATATAATATACCGGCAGATCAAGGACGGTGAATTCAAACCTCATGACATGATGCCTTCAGAGGCGGAGCTTTGCAGGAAATACGATATCAGCAGGACAACCGTCAGGTTAGCCCTCCGGAAACTAATAGATGACGGGCTTCTGTATACCATAAAAGGAAAGGGTACCTTTGTAGAAGAACCCAAGATAGACCAGATCATGATCAAGATCCCGGACTTTTATGAGGATATGGCTGAGAGGGGACTGAGGCCTGATGTGAAGGTCCTGGATATAAGAACCATCGAGGCATCCCAGTTAATCTCGGAAAAATTACTGATACCCTTTAATGAGCGGGTATTCAGGATAAAACGTCTCTTTCTTGCCAATGATAAACCTTACATACTCGAGAAGAAATTTATTGTTTGCAGGGATTGCAGGATTCTGAATTCATGTACTCATAACTATATGCCTAATATAGAGGATGAGGAGATATTTGATGTGCTGGCCGGGAAATGTCATATCTGCAGGGAGTATGCAGATGTCTCCATAGAGGCAACCACAATACGGTCCGATGAGTCGGAGTATCTTAAGGTACCTGTCGGCAGCATGGCTTTTTATGTGGATATGGTTGCATACAAAAAAGATGATACACCCTGCGGCTGGATTGCTTCGGTTATGCGTGGAGACCTCTACAGGTTTAAGACAAGGGTCTTTAATTTTCCCGCAGTGTAGAATAGAAGTCGAACAGGTTGTTTTTTTATCTGATATCATGTTATATCATGTTATGTTGACATAACATGATATAACATGAGTCATGTATCTCAAAAATCTTAAAGGAAGGAGGGTTGTTAATGAAGCTGCCGAAAGAAATTATTGATGTCCTTAAGATCAAGGAATCAGATGATTTGACAGTTTATTTAACCACGAGCAGCGTAGACGGGAAGTGCAATGTCATGCCTTCCATGTTCACGGATGTCTATGATGACGAGTTCATCCTGATGCCTGACCTGTTTGCTGTTAAAACAAAGATCAACCTCAATGAAAACAGGGTGGGAGTGGTAACAATTGCCCATCCTGTGGATGGGAGGACGTGGATCCTGAGAGGTCCCTGCGGGCACATCGAATGGGGCGTGCCTGACAACTATAGTTTCCAGGGAGTAAAGGCCGGTGTTGTTCTCAAAAGATGGGGTGACTGGGAGGAGAAAGAGGCCTTTACAGCACTCCCGGAAGAGGTCAAACCTTCCGTAGTAGCCCAAAGGGGGGTAATCGTATTGAAGGTTGCCGAGTGTTTCAGCTTTGATGCAGAGGAATCGGGGAGAAAAATTATATAAAGTACTCGATTGCAAGAAATCTTGGAATAAGGGAGGTGTAAGAAATGAAGCTGACTGATGAGATGAAGGATACCCTATCTATTATTGGAGGTGGAGGATCTGTTGTTCATCTCACAACATGTAATGCTGACGGCAAATGCAACACTGTTGCTGAGAGGTTTATCGGAGTATTTAAAGAGGAGTACATTGTGATAGCTGATATGTTTGCTCAAAAGACCAGGGTGAATATTTTTGAGAATCCGATAAGTGTTATTACCATAGCCCATCCGGTTAAAGGGAGAACCTGGGCATTTCGGGGTCCAACGACAATACTCCAGGAGGGTCTCCCCCCTGATTATGAGTTCCAGGGGGCCAGGGCAGAAGAGGTATTGGAGGAATGGGGCAACTGGGCGGAGAAGGAGCCCCCTTCAGAGGTGCCGCCTGATATAAAACCTCCCCGCCTGGTACAGAGAGGAGTAATTATCATGAAGGTGGATGAGTGCTATAGCTTCAACCCTGATGAAGCCGGGAAAAAGGTTCTTTAAAATGTATTCAAAAAAAACATGGAGGTAAGGAGAATAAAATGGCTAAGCTAACACCAAGAATGAGAAACTGGCTTGCAGGTCTCGGAGCCCATATAGGTACAGCCACAAAGAAGGGCTTCCCGACCGTGATAGTGGTAGAATCAGCCAAGGTGGAGGGTGACAATATTGTGAAGTTTCAACTATCGGGTGCACAGGTGGAACAGATCAAACAGAATATTGCGGAGAATCCCCAGGTGTCGATAGGACCCGGAGGGCTCGGTAGTATCCGTGCAGCATACCAGTTTAAAGGCTCTGCCAGGTTGGAAGGCAACACTCTGATTGTTGAAGTAAACGAGATTTACTGTACAAAACCAGGCCCTGAGGCGGCATTGAGGTTGGATGTGTTGCCATACGAGAGTGTTCTCAAGTTTGAATCCACACGCTGGAGGGATACAGGCCCGCCGAAATAAGGGTTGAGGACGGGTGCGTTACGGATTTAAGGAGTTTTATATAAAATGAATAATGAATATATAGAAAAAGGGAGGTAGCCAGATGGAGGAGTATAAAAAGAAAGTTATTTCAGGAACTATAGAACCGAGGTGGCCCAAAAAAAAGGTCGTCAGGTGGCTGGAACTTGGGGCCATACCGGCCATCGTCGGTATGTGGATTCCAGACTGGGCCGGACAGTACATTCATCAAATGTCGGGAGAATCCTATATCTTTCCTCCTTCACTTGCTTTTCCTCCGATCATAACCTACATAGGTGCGGTAATCCTTTTAAAGGCCTGTTTGGAAGGTATTAAGGATATGGGCTGGCATTACAAAGGCGTCAAGATTTCAGGGATTGCAGCTATTATATGTGCCGGATTGAGTGTTGTTTCTCATTTCTTTATCCATCAGGGGTCCACCATCGCCTTTGCCGTTACAATACTGTTTATCGGACTGGCTGCTTTTTTTGCCACGGGCTTTTTGTGGCTCACCATTGCAAAGGTTGCGGAGATCAGCGATGAGACAAGAACGAAGGTTACCAAAAATATAGTCATGGTCTTGAACCTTGCGGCCATTACGGCAGGTGCAATAACGGTTATCTCGATCCTCCTTAATTCCGGTTTCTGGCCGGAACTTCTCAGACTTACAGTGGTGCTTTTTACAGTGGCCTTTCTGTTTTGCCGTTACGGGGTCTATTGTTACAAGACACAGAAATCAATCGGTGCTGATTTTGTCGTGCCACCTGAAGAACAGTTCTGGATATAACCGGGAGAGGTTTCCGACATTTAAATGATTCAAGTATGCGGTGGGGACGAGGCGCTGCTCTAAAGAGGGGCTTTAGCTTCAAGTAATACAACTTCAGGTTGAAGCACGGATTATGTTCTGACGATAATTGTTCTAAACTTTGAAGAAAGGGAGAATTAAAAATGGAAAGAGAAATTATTTCAACTTTCAGGGCGGCAACTGCCAAACCCGATTACCTGACCACTGAAAAGTTCGATGCCATGCTTGGAGGTTGGGGTGTCTTTAACATGGGGGTCTGGGCTGCGGCAAACGTAATCGCCAAAGAGATGAAGAAGGGCAAGAAACTGAAGCTTGAAGTATCAAATGAGCCTTATACCGATGTTGATGATATCGCAAAAAAGGCCGTTAAGAAGCTGATGGATTGCGGTGCGGATCCTGCAAACGCTGCCTTGTCAACGGCCACCTTGCTCTATTGGGCGGGTGTTAATGTCCAATGCGGTATCCCCTGTCCCAACAGAAAGCTGGGAGCAGTCGCCAGGATGGCCGCCGGGATTCCCTCGGGCCGTGTCTCCTCAATCCCTACTGAAAAACTGAACAACAAGATTTCCGGTTTTGCAGCAACCCTTGCCATTTACCAGGCCCTGGAAAAGGAGAATCTCGCACCCTATGATGCCTCTATAGTACCCATGGGTATAGGGGGCAGCCCCTTTGTAGGCCATACTGCAATCGGAGAGGATCACCTTTTTCCTAAACTGGGACAGAGGCTTGCAAGAATCGGTACCAAGGCGATGATGAAGGCCTATGGATCGGCGGGAATGCGGCCGTGCCGCTGGATGTCGGCCCTCCTGGGAACAGCAGCAGCTCTGGAGATTATTCATCCGGATGCATATGTAGGTGAGGAATACGGGCAGTTCCTGGTAACAAGAACTCCCGAAGTTGCAGCCTTGGCAGCAATGGAAGAGGCTGGAGTCCCCGATGTGGTGCATATCAGAGGGACCAACGAAGAACTCAAGGCGTCACGTATTATAGGCGACCTTGCTATAATATTAAAGGATTCAGGAACCCCTACCGTTGTGGGGATGATAATGTTCAATGAGATCTGTTCATTAATAAAAGAAGGGGCCGCACTGGGTGTTGGTAGAGCCGGTGGTCCCCTGTTACTTCCCCTTAATCACTGGGTCACCGCCCCTTCGCTGGCCCTGTATCTCATGGGCAAAGGAGCAACTCAGGATGAGATAATCTCCATAATTGGTGAGACCCTGAAGGGGTACTTTCAGCAGGAGGATGCCACAGTTGCGACCAACATACTCGCACGGCGTGCGGAGTTTGTAGAGAGAGGACCTCTGACGGATGCAATAATCAGGGCAACTGAACCGGGTATGACCAATGCCATCACAAAGAGGGCTATTTATGCCTATGAACAGATGAAGGAGGGGAAAACCCTCTCGAAACTGCTTGAAGGTGTCCAGAAGAAACATATTGAAGCGATAGCCGTCACCGTGGCCAAGTCGATGAGCAAGGTATTAAAAAAGGATATCGAATATATAAAGTTCACGGATGTAAGGCCGGGAGCGGGCCGGCGTACTCATAAGTTTGCCCAGAAACACTTTGCCTTTGATGCCTATGTGGATGTTGAGCTGAAGATAGACGGCAAGGTATATGTATGGGAAAACCTACTGGCAAAGGTGGCGCCGGAAATCCTGCTGAAGGGTGACAAAAAGACCATGGATGCATTGGCTGCCGTTGGTATGGCCGTCACGGAACTCCTGAACTCGGGGGCCTGTTCAATGGATGTGGTCGTTTGTGCCTGTATGGCCGCTGCAATGGGGATGGACCCAAAGGAGGCGGCTGAGACAGCGGCGGAAGTGGCGAATGTAATAGTATCAATGCCGTCACCGGGGCTTAAAAAGGCTACGCAGTTGACCTCGGATATTATGAAAGGGCTTGATTTTTAAAGAGGCCGTCCATATAGAAATATGCCGTCAAAGGAAGATTATTTTAAAAGGGTGATGATATTAGGGCAGTACTGTTATCCCGAACGTGCTGAAGAGACGACGTCTCTGGTTATGGCCTCTCTGAAAAGTGTCCTTCCCGAAGGACCTGTCCGGGATATCCGGGAGTTGCTGCCTGAACCTCTCAGGGGCCTGTGGGAAGATGCAAGTTTAAGCGGGAAGGTTGATGAGGGTGAGACGGACTGTATAACCCTGGCAAAGAACCTGGGTAACTACCCTTACAGGGCAGCCGCTGAGAGGGCATTTGAGGTAATCCTTGCCTCAATCAGGGAGGCCGTCGACGATAAAAGCGTGGAAAAGATAAGGGAGATGCTCCCTCTATCGGTTCGGCCGATCTTTGAAAAGGCTAAATCCTGTGCCGTCGACGGTTCGGCCGGAGATTTCCTCTGAAGGTAGAAGGGTTGCTAAGTCTTAGCAACATGATTGAAAAGGAGAAGAAGGAGTTTCAAGGGTTATGGAGAAAGAAGCTCGGATTATACTTGCTCAAGTAGACCATGTTTCAGGGGAGATACTGGGTTTTGCCATCGAGAGGATGATGGAACTCGGGGCCCATAATGTACAGCTGATTCCCGCAATTACCAAAAAGAACCGTCCCGGTAATATAATATTAATAGATACGGATGACGGGCATGAGGAAGAGATCGCCAACTTTCTGGCAAGAGAACTCAGGATTTCCGGTTATCACAGAATTCAAACCAGTCACGTATTCCAGAAGGTGACCTTCGTTGAGAAGACTATTCACTTAAGTCTGAACGGGAAGAGCAAGTCTCTGCTGTGCAGGTTCAAGATTATCGGCGACCCCTCGGCACCCCTGTCAATCGATGTTGAGCACGACTTTCTTGTTGAAGTCCAGAAGATTGCAAGTGATATCTCCGGTGCCTGCGTTTCATTAGAGGTCCTCAGGAACAGGATTGAATCGTCATTTAATAGTAGCTGTGATGAAATGACTGTAGAAATATAAAACAGTGGAGGTGAGTATATGATAGAAACCAGAGACATTTCAGATACAGAGAAGAAGTTCAGTCATTTGCGGGGAATACTCTCTTCCCTTGAAGGTGTTTGTGTTGCTTTTTCCGGAGGGGTTGACAGCACCTTTCTTTTGCGGGTAGCCAGAGATGTCCTCGGAGACAGGGTTGTCGCTGTGACCGCTGCCTCTCCAACGTATCCTGAGAGAGAGCTGAAGGAAGCCATAGCCATAGCCAATGGGATGAATGTTAAGCATATTGTTGTTGATTCCAATGAACTCGAGATACCGGGGTTTTCTGAAAACAGACCTGATCGTTGTTACTTTTGTAAAAGCGATCTTTTTTCTAAAATGAAACCATTGGCAGAGGAATATGGAATTTGTAATGTTGTTGATGGCTCCAATTTTGATGATACAGGTGATTACAGGCCCGGCAGAAAGGCGGCGGAGGAATTGGGTGTAAGAAGTCCTCTGGCCGAGGCAGAACTAACAAAAAAAGAGATACGAGATATATCGAAACAGTTAGGGCTAAGCACATGGGACAAACCTTCACTTGCATGCCTTTCTTCCCGCATACCCTATGGCGAGGAGATAACCGAGGATAAGTTGAAAAAAGTGGAACAGGCAGAGAGGGTTTTGAGAGAGCTGGGGTTTACTCAGTTCAGGGTAAGACATCACAACGGGATAGCAAGACTGGAATTCCTTCCTGAAGAGATGTCTTTTTTTAATAATACCGATCTCAGGCTTTTGATTGATACCAACCTGAAAAGAATCGGCTTTCATTATGTTACCGTCGACCTGCTGGGTTACAGGACAGGTTCCATGAACGAGGTGCTTGATAAAAATGAGGGGTGATTACCTGAAAGAATTGCTGAATAAGGTGAAGAAAGGGCAGATCGATGTTAATAACGCCTTGAAAAAGCTTAAAACCCTGCCCTATGAGGATATAGGATTTGCCAAGGTCGATAACCACCGCAGTATCAGGCAGGGGGCACCGGAGATTATTTATGGGGAGGGCAAGACCCCCGAACAGATTGTTTCCATAATCGAGGTCCTGATCAAAGGTGGAAATGACGCAATTGTAACAAGGACCGATAAGGATGTTTTCAAACAGGTGAAAAAGAGATATAAGAAGGCCGTATACAACGAACAGGCCAGGATGATAGTCATAAAAAGAAGGAAGAAGGATAAAGAAAAGGAGAACACCGGATTGATTCTTGTAATCTCTGCGGGTACATCTGATATCCCTGTGGCCGAGGAGGCTGCCGTTACGGCAGAGGCCATGGGAAACAAAGTGGAGCGTCTTTTTGACGTCGGCGTTGCAGGTATACACAGGCTTTTTGACAATGTGAATCTTATAACCTCGGCAACGGTACTGATAGTTGTTGCAGGCATGGAAGGAGCCTTACCGAGCATTGTCGGAGGTATTGTAGACAAGCCTGTTATAGCCGTACCTACCAGCGTGGGATACGGCGCAAGTTTTCAGGGTGTTGCGGCCCTGCTGGGAATGCTCAATTCATGTGCTTCCGGTGTTTCTGTAGTGAACATAGACAACGGGTTTGGGGCAGGGTACATGGCTAATTTGATCAACAGGTTACATAGATAAAACCGTTATTGGAGGAACAATGTCCGGTAATCAACTGAGTGGAAATAAATGGGCGGAACAGATTATTCAATGGGGCAAATCCTACTGGATGGAAACCTGTTTTGACAGGGCTCAGGCACTGAAGCCGTGTCCTTCGGGCGCCGTGGGCGCCTGCTGCAAGATCTGTCATATGGGGCCATGCAGGTTTACACAGAGCAGTGAAGAAAGGATAGAAAAGGGGGTTTGCGGATCTAAGCTCTCAACCGTTGTGGCAAGAAATTTTCTGAGAATGGCGGCGGCAGGTGCAGCAGCACATTCGGACCACGCACGGGAGATGGTTCTTACACTGCGTGGGGTCGCAAGGGGTGAAATAAGGGAGTTTAAGATAACAGACACAAAGAAGCTTTACAGGATTGCAGGTATTCTTGAAATAGACACCGAAGGAAGGGATACGGATGATATAGCAGGGGAGGTGGCGCAGAGGTTTATAGATGATTTTGGAAGACAATGGGGTGTCCTGAATTATGTGAAAAGGGCGCCTGAAAAGACGCTGCAGAGATGGGAGCAATGGGGTGTGGTTCCGGGAGGTGTTGACAGGGAGGTCACAGAGGCCCTGCACCGGACCGGTATTGGGGTTGATCATGATCCGGACAGCCTCCTCCTGAGCGCTCTCCGGGTATCTATTGCAGACGGATGGGGAGCGTCCATGATAGCAACAGACATCTCGGATATCCTTTTTGGCACACCCCAGCCTGTTAAAGCAGAGGCAGGATTCGGGATATTTAAGGAGAACGAGGTTAATCTGATCATCATCGGACATGATCCCTCCCTTGCAAGGGCAATCCTGGATGTGATTTCAGAACCTGACATGATTGAACATGCCCGGTCAAAGGGGGCCGAAGGGATAAATCTGGGAGATATATTTGTTATGAGGCATGGCCTCCCTACAGCCGGGGGATTTACAAATCAGGAACTCTGTTTAATCACGGGGCTTATTGATGCGATCGTTTTAGACTCCCAGTGTATCATGCCGACCCTTACAGCGGTTGCATATAATTTTCACACCAAAGTAATATCCACTTCCAGAAAGGCGCACTTCCCGGAAGCTATACATCTGGAATATGATGTGCATAAGGCAAAGGAGACAGCGAGAGAAATAATAAAACTTGCAATAGATAATTATCCCAACAGGACAGGGATGGGTGAGAGGGTAACCGAGACGTCTTCTTTTCTGTCGGGTTTCTCTCATGAATACCTGGAGCATATGAATGGAGATGGAGCAAATCTGTCGTTTGCCCTCATTAACAACGCTGTTGTTGAAGGCAGAATCAGGGGGATAGTCGGGCTCGTGGGTTGTGATAATCCAAGGGTTCAGGCTACCGGCATTCACACCTGTCTTGCAAGGGAGTTAATCAAGGATGATATCCTTGTGTTCTCGACTGAATGTGGAGCGGCGGCGTGTGCAGTTTCAGGGCTTCTTGATCCGGAAACTGCAATTGAAGAAGCGGGTCCCGGATTAAGAGGGATCTGTGAGGAAATAGGAATACCCCCGATACTGCATTTGGGGGCCTGCCACGACAACTCAAGGCTTTTGACCATCCTCTCTGCCATGGCATCTGAAGGAGGCCTGTCAGATGAGATCGGCGGGATGCCCGTTGTCATAATTGCCCCGGAGTGGATGGCTGAAAAAGAGATCGCTGTCGGATGTTATTTTGCTGCTTCAGGTATTCCCGTTATCCTGGGTGGGACCTCTCCCGTTGGAGCCAGTGAGGATGTAACAAAGATGATGACGGAGATATGGTATGAGAGGTTTAAGGGTGCAATCCATTTCGAGCCCGATTATGAAAAGATGTTCGATCTTGCCCTTGAGTATATTGACAGGTCACGGGAAGAACTGAACCTGAAGGTATACGAGTTTGGAACGTAGATGCCGGGGGCAGGCCTTCTTTATATTATGTTCGGCGTTGACTGATTCTTCAAGTGTTCAGGTCCGTTACAATGTACCTTGCCGAAAGCCTCGACCTTTGGTTGGGGATGAAGGCAAGGAATGTAATTAGAGTCTGTGTATAAATTACATGTATTTGTCATTCCCGCAAGCGAAGCATGTCGGGAATCTTTTTTAAAGACGGATTCCGGACAAGCCGGAATGACTGACAAAATGACAACTGTCCGACTTAATCACAGACACTAATTAGTGTCTGTGTATAAAGTCAACAATGAGCCGTCATTCCCGCGGTCTGTTGGGCGGGAATCCAGTCTTTTCAGTAACTTCTGGATACCCGACTACAGACTTCGGGTATGACAAAAATAAAAAATGGCAGTTTATACACAGACTCTAATTAAGTTTCCCTTACATTGGCAAGCTCCGACCTTTGGTCGGGGAGTTTGACTGAAATCATTGAATAAGGAATTTAATTTCAAGCAGGGAGCGTAACACAAATGGAAAGGGTAAACAGCATTGAAGAACTGAGGAACCTGAGGTTCAGCCTGAAGAAGGAGCTGGTCAACACCAACAAGAAAAAAGTGAAGATATGTTGTGGAACTGCCTGTGGTGCAATGGGCGCTAAAAGGGTTACGAAGGCATTTGAAGAGGAGTTTTCAAAGGGTGATCCCGGTGTTGAGGTCGTAACGACGGGATGCCAGGGTCTCTGCCAGAAGGGTCCTGTTATGAAGATAGAGCCTTACGGCTATTTTTATCAGAAGGTGGGTTCTGAAAGGGTAAGGGAGATTATTGGAAAAACCTTTTTAGCCGATACCCCTGTCAGGAGGCTTCTCTACAGGGAATCGGTTGCAGAGGAACCCGTTGAGAAGATGGAAGACATTCCCTTCTATAAAAAACAGGCAAGGGTCGTATTAAGGAATAACGGTTTAATAGATCCCTGTAATATATACCATTATCTTGCAATGGATGGATATGCAGCCCTGGAGAAGGTCCTCTCAACCATGTCCCGTGAACAGGTAGTGGAAGAGGTTAAGAAATCACGTCTCAGGGGGCGCGGAGGTGCAGGATTTCCTACAGGAACAAAATGGGAAGTCGCCGGAAAGGCTCCGGGTAAAATAAAGTTGGTTATAGCCAATGGAGACGAGGGAGACCCCGGGGCATTCATGGACAGGTCTCTTATGGAGGGAGACCCTCAGAGTCTGCTTGAAGGAATGATTATCTGTGCCTATGCAGTCAATGCCCGGTATGGTTTTATATACGTTCGCCATGAGTATCCTTTGGCTGTCAAAAACCTCAAGATAGCCATCAAGCTGGCAGAGGAACTCGGCCTGCTTGGTGAGGACATTCTCGGGACGGGCTTCAGTTTTATGGTTGATATCAGAGAAGGAGCAGGGGCCTTTGTCTGTGGTGAAGAGACTGCCCTGATAAGCTCTATCGAAGGTCAGAGAGGTTTTCCGAGACCGAGACCGCCTTATCCGGCAATAAACGGCCTGTGGAACATGCCTACAGTGATAAATAATGTGGAGACACTGGCGCAGATACCTCACATAGTTTTGAAAGGATCCGACTACTACAGGGGCATCGGGACCGAAGAGAGCCCGGGTACAAAGGTGTTTGCACTGACAGGCAAGGTTGTAAACACCGGTCTCATTGAAGTGCCTATGGGAATAACGCTGAGGGAGATTATCTTTGAAATAGGTGGTGGGATCATGGGTGGAAAGAAGTTCAAGGCAGTGCAGACCGGGGGTCCCTCCGGCGGGTGTTTATCGGAGGATCATCTCGATCTCACAGTTGATTTTGATTCTCTTACCCAGGCGGGTTCAATGATGGGTTCCGGCGGAATGGTCGTCATGGACGAAGACAACTGTATGCTTGATATCGCAAAGTTCTTTCTGTCTTTTACCCAGAAGGAGTCTTGCGGAAAGTGTCCTCCTTGCAGGATCGGTACATTCCAGATGCTCCGGATACTCGAAAAAATAACATCCGGGGATGGCGAGGAAGGTGATATTGAAAGACTTGAAAAAATAGGTAATATAGTCAAAAAAAGCTCTTTGTGCGGTCTTGGCCAGACCGCTCCGAATCCTGTCCTCTCAACCATTAAACATTTCCGTGAAGAGTACGAAGAACATATAAATGACAAGTTCTGCGGGGCAAATGTCTGTACCGGTATCGGGGTTTACAGGATTGAGGGCTCTGAATGCTTCCTCTGCGGTGTCTGCAAGGAAGTCTGTGCCTTTGATGCCGTCAAGGAAACCAGATCCGGTTTCTATATCGATAAGGAGTACTGTACACAGTGCAAGGCATGCTACGGCATATGTCCCGTTAATGCTGTGAAGATCGGGAAAGAGGTATTACCGTGGATTATACCGGAACAGTGCGAAGGTTGTTCCGACTGTGTTGATGCCTGTATTGTACATGGACTCAGGATGTATAAAACAAAAAAAGAGGGGATTTTCTTGCCCTGGCTGAAAGTTTACGATGAGTGCGTCAGCTGTGGTAAATGTGCCGCAGTCTGTGCAACCGGCGGAATCATCATGACGACTCACATAGAGGAAGCAAGAGAGAGATTTTCAACCAGGAGACCAATGGGGCTGGTAATCGATGATGAAGAAAAGAAGTGTGATGAGGGTGATGAGTCTGACGAGGTTGCCTCCGGGAAGCCGGATAAAGATGCAGTGACACAATCTGAATGACCAACGAGGTTTAAAGGGAAGTTCACAGGAAAGCAGGCCGGACCCCCGGCATCTGCCGGCATGGTTTCAGATACAAATGTTAATTATGATTGACTCGTAAAAAGTCTGAAAAAGTGTTTTTTTGTCATTCCCGTGGAAACGGGAATCCAGTCTTTTCAGATAGTTACACGCTTCCTGGATTCCCGCTTTCGCGGGAATGACGATTTTTGCGAAACCATCAATTATAACCTGTGTATAAAGTCGAACAGTTGTCGTTTTTCCGTCATTCCGGCTTGTCCGGAATCGTTCTTCGAGAAGGATTCCCGACTCCCGAATGCGTTCGGGATTGCGGGAATGACAAATGATTGTAGTTTATCCACAAACTCTAATTATAACCTGAAGGAGGTTGATCATGGCAAAGCTGGTTGTGCTTGTACTGTCTGACCCTAAAGACAGAAGGAAGGTCTTTACAGGATTGAAGTTTGCGAAGATGGCAAAGGAAAGCGGAGAACTCGAGGATGTAAAGGTAATCATATCAGCCCAGGCTGTGGATATTTTCAAGGATGCGGCGTTCAAGGAGGTAATCGATGAGGTAAAGGATGCCGTTTCGGTCCAGGCATGCAGGATGAATGCGGAAGGGGCTGATGTTGTAAAAGAGGTCGAGGCCTCGGGGGTCTCACTGGCTCCTGTGGGAAAGGAACTCATTGGTCTTATTAAGGAGGGATATGAGGTAATCACTTTTTAATGACGGCCCGGATCATACACAGACACTAAACAGAGTCCGTGTATAAATTACAATGCACCTTGCCGAAGGCCCCGGCATTTGGTAGGGGATGAAGGCAAGGAATGTAATTAATAAAATTTTCCTTACATTGGCAAGCTCCGACCTTTGGTCTTGGTCGGAGAGCTTGACGGTTATTTGTCATTCCCGCAATCCCGAACGCATTCGGGCGTCGGGAATCCTTCTTAAAGAACGATTCCGGACAAGCCGGAATGACGGAAAAACGACAACTGTTCGACTTTATACACAGACACTAAACAGGGCTTATCAGGGAGAACCCCAACAATATAAAAAGATACTTGTTAGATGCCTCGGCATCCGGCAAGAAAAATAACCTGGGTTGGGGAGGGTCTTTTTTTAGTCGATACACAGGATTTGCACTATCAGGTGTTGAGAGGTTATTCATATGTGAATCCCCGTCAGGGGGTTTATATTCGATGTCCATACGGGCGAGCTTAAAGAGATAAAATAAAGGCACGTAAATTAGTGTCGGAACTTGAAACAGCGGTCACGTTTTTTTGTATTTGTTTTTAACAATAAGGAGGATGAATGGAGAGTATCGGAGAGTGGGATTTGGAAACGGTTGAAGCTGCCGTAACTATCTTGGTTGACAACACCGTTATGGAGTTGATCCCGGGGAGTGAGATTATTGAGCGTATTTCCAAGCCCAACAAGAACTTTATAGCTGAACATGGTTTTGCAGCACTTATAGAGACGGGTGGCAAGAGGATACTTGTAGATACAGGCGCTACCGGGATTGCATTAGAGCATAACCTGGGACTGATAGGCCTGAGCGTTGATGACATTGATGTTACTTTTCTCTCTCATGGCCATAGCGACCACACAGGTGGGATCCAAAGGGTCAGGGGCAGGATTATGGCACACCCCGATACCTTTAATAAGAGGTATATAGAGTCAAAGGGGGGTGTCATTTTTGATCTGTCTTCCCCCGAAATAGACCTGGAAAGCCGGAATATCGAATTACACAGAGAACCTCTGAAGCTTGCCGGAGGTGTTATGACAACAGGAGAAATACCCAGGTTGCACGAATGGGAAGAGCTGAAGGTGTTCAGGATTCAAAGGAACGGCAAGATGTTAAATGACAGGGTGCTGGATGACCAGGGTGTGATAATAAATACAAATAAGGGACTTGTTATCATAGCAGGATGCAGTCATGCAGGGATTGTCAACACAATTGAACATGCCATTGAAATAACCGGAATTACTACCGTGTATTGTGTAATAGGTGGCTTTCATCTGATTGGTCCGGGGGAGGATAAGATCGACAGGACAATTGAAGAGTTCAGACGGTTGAAAATAGGAAAACTTATTCCGCTTCACTGTACCGGATTTGAGGCAATAAAAAGGATTTCCATAGCATTTCCCGTTGAGTTTGAATATGCAACGACGGGATGCAGAATGGAGTTTTAGTTTCTGTTTCCCCCTAAAGTCTGTGTATAAACTCAACAATAGAGCCGTCATTCCCGCGGTCAGTTGGGCGGGAATCCAGTCTTTTCAGTAACTTCTGGATACCCGACTACAGACTTCGGGTATGACAAAAATATAAAACAGCAGTTTATACACAGACTCTATTTAGAATCTGTGTATAAACTCAATTTTTTCTAATCTGTCATTCCGGCTTGTCCGGAATCGTTCAAAGCGCATAGGGGTCGTTTTCCCGTCATTTCCCGAAAGCGTTCGGGGAATCGTTCTTTAAAAAGGATTCCCGACGCGCTTCACTTGCGGGAATGACAAATACATGTAGTTGCCGTTTTTTTCCGTCATTCCGGCTTGTCCGGAATCGTTCCTTGAGAAGGATTTACGACACGCTTCACTTGCGGGAATGACAAATACATGTAGTTGCCGTTTTTTTCCGTCATTCCGGCTTGTCCGGAATCGTTCCTTGAGAAGGATTTCCGACGCGCTTCACTTGCGGGAATGACAAATACATGTAGTTGCCGTTTTTTCCGTCATTCCGGCTTGTCCGGAATCGTTCCTTGAGAAGGATTTCCGACTCCCGAATGCGTTCGGGATTGCGGGAATGACGGATAACGGCAGTTTATACACGGACTCTATTTATAATGACGGCTGACGTTGTCGGCCGAATGACCTAATGACCGGAGGCAACGGGAGGTCCCTATGGAGATCGAATGGCTTGATATCGAAATGGAGATAGGAATCGGAGAGGTAATCAGTGAACAGGACAGGAAGAGGGGGCTTTTAATACCCATTCTTCACAAGATTCAGGAGGAGTATGGTTATCTGCCCGGTGAGGTGCTCGAGGGGCTCTCCGTAAGACTCGCGCTTCCCCTTGTTGAGATATACAGTGTGGCGAGTTTTTACAGCCAGTTCCATTTTACGCCAAGGGGTAAGAATATTGTAAGGGTATGTGTGGGAACCGCCTGCCACGTCCGTGGAGCTTCTAAAGTGCTTGACACGCTTGAGAAGCATTTCAAGATAGGTGCGGGAGAAACAACCGGGGATCTCACACTGACGCTTGAGACCGTAGGCTGTGTGGGATGTTGCGGTCTTGCACCGGTGTTAACCGTGAATGAGGACATAATAGGGGAGACAGGGCCCGGAAAACTGAAAAAGCTGATAGAGAGGATAGAGGAGGAGTAACGTAGTGTCGCGTCAACTCTCAATTGTCATTCCGGCTTGTCCGGAATCCAAGAGGAGTATGATTCCCGACGTAGCGGGAATGACAATCCAAAGACCCCGACATTACAAGGTTGACACGTCAGTAGAAACAGTCCGGCATAGAGGGTGCCCCATTGAATCTTAGAATAAGTTTATCGAGGTGAAATATGGAAGGGAAGAGCAAGGTGAAAGTTGAAGATATAAAGAGTGCAGCAGAGGAGAGAAGATGTCCCGTTCAGATGGCTTTGTATTATGTTGAAGAATTTCTGAAAGGACCGATGTGCGGGAGGTGCTATCCCTGTGCCTTTGGTTCATATGAGGCAAAGGTCAGGCTGCTGAATATAACAGAGGGTGAAGGCGATGAGAAGGATATTTCAGCGCTGAAAGACATAGCAGAGAACATGCTCCTGAGTTCATTCTGCAGGAAGGGCAAGGATACGGCTAAGTTTCTTTTGGAATGGATGGACAGGGGGTTATCACAGGAGCATTTTGATGATAAGTGTCATGAACTTGAATGTCCTGCTTTTGTTGAATACAGGGTGATTCCCGAGAAATGTATTTTATGTGGCCTGTGCAAGGATGAATGCAGGTATAACGCAATTATAGGTGAAAAGAGTGCTGGGTTTAAGACCGGCTATCTACCGTATGAGATAAGGGACAGGAGGTGCACGTGTTGTGGAGATTGTGTAGATGTATGTCCGACAGGAGCAATAGTGGTAATACAGAGGAAGACGGGAGAGGCGGTAAAAGGGGAAGAAGAGGCAGTGGCGAGGTAAAGGGATAAGATATACAACTCGAATTCAGCGGCAATAAATGTTCAATAAATGTTAAGGAGCGGCATGATGGAATCTTCAGTCATTCTCAGCGGGCATTCCGCCCGCTTCCGAGGGAATTTTGCGATTCACTTTCCCGGTGAATCTGATGCAAAATTCAAAACCCATCAGATTCAATCATACAGCTCCTTACGAGGAGGCCGGCTGAATGTCCCGATCTTTGATCGGGGATGCCGGCTATATAAATAAATGAATATT
>BDTA01000107.1 GCA_002897935.1 bacterium BMS3Abin08 | reverse complement strand
GGGGCATGGAGGTGGCAAAGACAGCGGAGGTAAAGAAGGCCGTCAGTGGATTCAGGGTTGAAACGAGAGCGTCTGAGTTCAGGAAGAGGGAAGACCTTATCTTCAAGCCCGGGGAGTTTATGGAGTCGGCAAACTCGGTAATGATCAACGGTTCGAGGCTGCTGTGGCTTCGGGAGATAGAGAGTTCGGTTGCTGTATAGCAGCCCGTGAGAGAGGATAAGGGGTTAGATAAAGAAAGAGAGGGACGCTTGGTGTCGCGTCAACTCTCAATTGTCATTCCGGCTTGTCCGGAATCCAAGAGGAGCATGATTCCCGGCGTAGCGGGAATGACAAACACCCCGACATTATAAGATTGACACGACACTAATGGTGTCCCTCTCTTTTGACGAACCTGTCCGTTGAAAACCCTGAAGAACCAGGGTTGTTTTGTGCGGGCCCCTTCCCCCTCCTTGAACTGAATAATGATCCTTAAATATTGAGAAAATTCAGTAATTATGTTATTATTCCCCAATCTCCGGAGAAATTCCGATAAAAACTATGGGGGTAAGGCCATGAAAAAACTGTTTGCATTGTTAAGTCTTTTCCTTTTCCTTTCCGCTTCGTATTCTCCTGCGTACGGGAGGGTGTTCGTTACAATAGGTACCGGTGGTGTAACCGGTGTCTACTATCCTACCGGTGGAGCCATCAGCAGGATGATAAACAAGAAGTTCAAAGAGTATGGTATCAAGGCAACGGTAGAGTCGACTGCCGGGTCCGTTTACAATATCAATGCGGTGTTATCCGGAGACCTTGAGTTTGGCATTGCACAGTCAGACAGGCAGTACCAGGCATACAATGGTCTGGCCGAGTGGTCAAAAAGGGGACCTCAGAAGGACCTGAGGTCAGTCTTTTCAATCCATCCGGAATCGATCACCCTTATTGCATCGGCACAGAGCGGCATAAGGTCTGTAAAGGATCTCAAGGGTAAGAGGGTAAACATCGGCAATCCGGGGTCGGGCCAGCTTCAGAACTCAAAGGATATCCTCTCTGCAGCAGGTGTAGGGCTTGATAGCCTCCATGTTGAGCAGGTGAAGGCCGTTGAGGCGCCCGGGCTTCTCCAGGATGAAAAGATCGACGCCTTCTTCTATACCGTGGGCCATCCAAACGGAAACATAAAGGAGGCCACGTCAGGGAGGATTAAGGTGCGAATTGTCCCGATTAAGGGGAAGTGGGTTGATGCGCTTCTTAAGAAGTATCCCTATTATGCCAAAACCATAATCCCCATCAAATTCTATCCTAATGCCCTCAACAAGGAGGATGTGGAAAGCATAGGAGTAAAGGCAACCCTGGTGACCTCAAAGAACGTGGATGAGAGGATTGTCTATGCAATTACAAAGGAGGTCTTTGATAATCTTGAGGCCTTCAAGAAGTTACATCCTGCTTATTCGGTGCTCACAAAGGAGAATATGCTCCAGGGCCTTTCCGCACCCATTCACAGGGGCGCCCTGAAGTACTATAAAGAGGCCGGTCTTCTGAAGTATATCGATCCAAAACTCATTCAGGAGTGATTGTTTCTCCACTTGTAGAGACAGATGCTCAAGTTTAAGGACGGGCTGACAGGAACGTGTGAAGTCTTTCCTTACCCTGTACCGCGTACTATAATCATATGAGTCCGGAAGACGGCAAGAGGTATGCAGAAGAGATCCTCAGGGCGGAAACGGGTGATATCCGGAGGCTCAGAAGACGTGAGTCCTTCCTTGTCGGTTTTATTGCGATCTCCTGGGCGCTCTTCCAGCTTGCCCTCGCAGGTTTTATTATCCTTGACAGCACAAAGATACGGGCAATCCATCTTGCCTTTGCCATGGCGCTTGTCTTTCTTCTTATTCCATGCATCAAGCATCCCAAGAGGCATCTTTCCTTCTTCTCGATCACAGACCGTATTCCGTTAATCGACTATCTTTTTTCCTTTGTGGG
Organism: bacterium BMS3Abin08; assembly: GCA_002897935.1. Taxonomy (NCBI): domain Bacteria; species bacterium BMS3Abin08. The sequence goes on along the minus strand of BDTA01000107.1, from coordinate 6,977 downwards.
TGTACTGAGCGCCCTCTACATAGTGATCGACTACAACGGTATTGCCATGCGGGCGGGGGTGCCTGTAGCAAGGGATATCCTTATCGGAATACTTCTCGTTCTTCTTCTCCTCGAGGCGGCCCGGAGGGTCATCGGGCCCGCCCTCTCCATAATTGCCATACTCTTTACGGTGTATGCCTTTTTGGGCCCGTACATGCCCGATGTCATGGCCTTCAAGGGGGTCTCCCTCAGAAAATATCTGAGCAACATAACCCTTTCAACAGAGGGAATCTACGGTATACCCCTTGGTGTATCCGCCTCAATCGTCTACCTCTTTGTGCTTTTCGGCTCGCTCCTTGAGAGGGCGGGGGCGGGAAAGTTCTTTACAGACCTGGCCCTCACTGCGCTCGGAAGGTTCAAGGGCGGGCCGGCCAAGGCAGCGGTAGTCTCAAGCGGAGCAACCGGTCTTGTTTCAGGCTCAAGTATTGCGAATATCGTTACCACCGGTCCATTTACAATCCCGCTTATGAAAAAGACAGGCTATCCCGCAAAGAAGGCAGCGGCGATCGAGGTAGCTGCAAGTACGGACGGGCAGCTCATGCCGCCCATCATGGGTGCTGCCGCCTTTATCATTGCCGAGTATGTCAACGTTCCCTACATCGAGGTAGTCAAGGCTGCTGCAATACCTGCGATTGTTTCCTATGTCGGCCTCTTCTGTATCACTCACCTTGAGGCAAGCAAACTGGGGCTCCGGGGTCTAACCGGAGATGAACTCCCGGACCTTGTCAAGACCCTGAAAAACGGTGTTCATTACCTGATACCACTGGGAGTACTCCTCTACGAACTCATTGTTCTCAGGCACTCACCCGAGCTTGCTGCATTCAGATCAATCGTTGTCCTCATCGGTGTAATCTTTTATCAGGAAATCAGGAAGGCCTTTCTGCAGGGTGCGGGGCTGATCAAAGGGGTGAAGATGTCCTTTCAGCTTATCGGGGCGGGAATGATACGTGGTTCAAAGAACATGATATCCGTGGCCCTTGCATGTGCGGCGGCAGGGATAATCGTGGGTGTAGTCAACATGGGTATCGGGGGGATGATAACCCAGATAGTCGAAAACCTGGCGATGGGGAATATCTTTCTCCTCCTTGTCATCACGGCGCTGGCAAGTTTGCTCCTCGGGATGGGGCTTCCTACAACGGCCACATATATTGTTATGGCCTCCCTGACAGCCCCGATCATAGTGGAGGTTGGTGGGGGCTTTGGTTTTGTTATACCCATAATGGCTGCCCATCTCTTTTGTTTCTACTTTGGAATTCTTGCCGATGATACCCCCCCTGTAGGGCTTGCCGCCTATGCCGCCTCGGCAATTGCCGGTTCTGAACCAATACCCACCGGGATTCAGGGGTTTTTATACGATATCAGGACTTCGGTTATTGCATTTATGTTTGTATTCAATCCGGACCTGATTCTTTACAATATCTATAGTCTGCCCCATGCGCTGCTCATCTTTTCCATGGCCCTTGTGGCAATTGCAGCCTTTGAGAATTTTGCTCAGGGCTGGTGCTTGGTAAAGAACAGATGGTACGAGATACCTTTCTTTCTAACGGCGTCTTTTATTCTCTTTTATCCAGGGGCTGTTGCCTCTCTGTTGAATATCAGTCTATCGGCAAAATACTTTCTTTATCCCGTTGGTCTGCTGATTTATATGCTGGTAATCTTTAACCAGAAGAGGAGAAAGAGGGCTGAAACCCTGAGTGCCGGTTAGATAGTGTCTGTGTATAAACTGCGGTTATTTGTCATTCCCGCAATCCCGAACGCATTCGGGAGCCGGAAATCCTTCTTAAAGAACGATTCCGGACAAGCCGGAATGACGGAAAAAACGGCAACTACATGTATTTGTCATTCCCGCAAGCGAAGCACGTCGGGAATCTTTTTTAGAGAACGATTCACCGAACGCTTTCGGGGAATGACGGAAAAACGGCAACTGTTCGACTTTATACACAGACTCTATATAGAGTCTGTGTATAAACTGTTGTTTTATATTTTTGTCATACCCGAAGTCTGTAGTCGGGTATCCAGAACTTATTGAAAAGACTGGATTCCCGCCCAACTGACCGCGGGAATGACGGCTCTATTGTTGAGTTTATACACAGACTCTATATAGTGTCCGTGTATAAAGTCAATATCTCTATCTGTCATTCCGGCAGTCTTTAAGCCGGAATCTATTCTTTTCAATAAGTTCCGGGGCAACTCACTGTTAACGGGGGCTGCTCAGTCAAGAATGAAAAGATGAGACAGGTCCTCTTTTTCGAGGATCGTCCTGCAGAGACCGTATTTTTCCTCGGGGACGAGGAACATGACACCTTTCTTGGCGCTGCCGAAGATTATGCTTAAAATACTCCTCCTGACGGCTGGAGTGATTTCAAAGGTATAGTCAATGCCTTCACTGTCCAGGGCTGATTCGATCCTTCCGGCCTCCGACATTTTAATAGTCACACAGAGGGGGACGAGTTCAACGCCGTCAAAAAAATCCGGCATTTGTCTGCTCATGTCAGGCCTGTATCCTGTTCAGTATTGCACCTGCTGTAATAATACCCGATGCAGATGCCTGAATAAGGCCCCTGCTCACGCCTGCCCCATCGCCAATGGCAAAGAGGTTCCCGATTTCCGTTTCAAGTTCTTCGGAGAGTTTAATCTGCATGGAATAGAACTTCACCTCCACGCCGTATAAAAGGGTATGCCTTGAATTGACCCCGGGGGCAATCCTGTCCAGGGCCTCCAGCATCTCCTGTATGTCCGTGAGATATCTATAAGGTAAGGCGAAGCTGAGATCACCCGGTGTTGCATCCTCAAGTGTCGGCTCGACTATGCCTTTTGAGATCCTCTCCGGGGTGGACCTTCTTCCATGTCTCAGGTCACCAAGCCTCTGGATGATGACCCCCTGTCCGAGGAAGTTTGCAAGCCTGGCAATGTATCTGCCGTAAGAAATCGGTTCATTGAATGGTTTGGTAAAAAAGGTGCTTACAAGGAGTGCAAAATTGGTGTTGCCTGTTTTACTCTCTGCATAACTATGGCCGTTTACTGTCCATATCCCCTTCAGGTACTCCTTTACAACCTCCCCATAGGGGTTGACGCAGAATGTTCTCACCCTGTCGTCAAAGGCCTTTGAATAATAGATAAACTTTGGTTCGTAGGTCACCGAGGTGAGATGCTCAAGCACCGATGCCGGGACTTCTACCCTTACCCCTATGTCAACGGGGTTATTCAGGAGGCTGAGTTTCAGCCTCTTTGCCTCCCGCTCAAGCCAGCGGGAGCCCTCCCTTCCCGGAGCAAGTATCACGTATTTCCCCTTGAATTCCTCGCCCGAATTGATCCCGACCGAAATCGTACCATCAGGGTGTTTAGTAATCCTGGTGGCTCTTTTCTTAAATATAACGTCGACTTTTTCATTTATCTCCTCCCTCATGCCCTTCAGTACATCCCTGCACCTCTCGGTCCCGATGTGTCTCACCCGTGAGTGCAGGAGGAGGAGGTCATTCTTTGAGGCGAGTTTTCTGATCTTCTCTATCTCCCCTATATCTTCCCCATAGACCCGTCTTGGAGCACCGTACTCTATGTAAATCGAGTCGACATAGTCTATCAGTTCTTCCAGTCTGTTTACGCTTATATAGTTTGACAGATTACCGCCTATCTCCGTCGATAGATTGAGCTTGCCGTCACTGAATGCGCCGGCGCCGCCCCAGCCGCTAAGCAGTGCACAGACCGGACAGGTTGTGCATGAAACGCCCTTTGTTGTCATGGGGCATTTCCGTTCATCTATATCACTTCCTTTTTCAATCAGGAGTATCTTCAGGGAGGGGGTTTTTTTGAGGAGTTCAAGTACCGAGAAGATCCCGGCGGGTCCGGCACCGACTATAATTATGTCGTACTTTTGCCCATGCATTAAACTATTCCAGGGATGTCCATTCCTTCTTCAGGCTCTCAAGTGTGTCATAGTTGGTCAGGTCGAGATGGATTGGTGTTATGGATATATAGCCGCCTGAGACGGCATTGAAGTCCGTATCGTTGCCCTCCTGCCACGAGGGGGTTCCACCTCCGATCCAGAAGTGTTGCTTTCCCCATGGATCGAATGTTTCATGGATCGCATTATCATAGACCCGCTTGCCCTGTCTCGTGAACTTAACTCCCTTTATCTCCTCCTGGGGGATGTTGGGGACATTTACGTTGAGGAGGGTGTCTTGAGGGAGTCCCCTTGAGAGTGTATACCGTATAAGCCTTATGGCAAAGCTTGCCGCTGTATCGAAATGGAAACTTTTTCCGTCGGTAGAGACCGTAGATATGGCCACTGAAGGAATATTAAACAGGGTGCCCTCGATTGCAGCAGATACGGTGCCGGAATATGAGATGTCATCACCGAGGTTTGCTCCACGGTTTATTCCGGAGATCAGGATGTCAGGGGTCCGTGGGAGTACTTTTTCAACGGCAACCACCACACAGTCGGTGGGTGTCCCGTTTACTGTATAGATATGGTCTTCAAGCTTCTCCGCCCTTAGGGGCCTGTGCATTGTAAGGGCATGGCTGACAGCGCTCTTTTCCCTGTCGGGAGCGACGATGTAAGCGTCTCCCACCTCCTGCATCGCCCTGTATAGTGCTGTTAATCCCTGAGACTGGATCCCGTCATCATTGGTGACAAAAATAAGGGGCATACAATGCTATTTTATCATAAAAGACCTTTTAAAATTTCCGGGCCTGAAAAACAGAAGCGGAATTTCATGGGGGGCAGGGAGGGGTGCAATGCATGGGATCATTCCCTGTTGCGTGCGATAGTCTCCTGTGACCCTGTTTTCTGATAGAATAAAAGAGGAGGTTTCATATGAGAATAAAAGGATTCCCGGTTGGCAAGATCGATCCTGATTATCTATCCTCTTTAATAGAAAGATACAGAGGTGTGTCCGACCCGTCTCTGGTTGTCGGTCCTCAGATAGGCGAGGATGCAGCGGTTATCGATATCGGAGGGGATGATTATCTGATAGCGAAGACCGATCCCATAACCTTTGCCACCGATCAGATAGGCCGGTATGCAGTGACTGTAAACGCCAATGATATTGCCTGCATGGGGGGCATGCCGAGGTGGTTCCTTGCGACAATACTGCTTCCTGAAAAAAGGACGGACAAAGGGCTGGTAGAGGATATCTTCGACCAACTTGCCGATGCATGCAAGAGACTTGGAATTGCGATTTGTGGCGGGCACACGGAGGTAACATCCGGTATTGACAGACCCATCGTTATTGGACAGATGCTCGGTACGGTAAGGAAAGAGAGGATTGTCAGGTCATCGGGGGCAAGGGTGGGAGACCACATAATTCTGACGAAGGGGATAGCAATAGAGACAACGGCTCTCCTTGCCCGTGAAAAGGAGAAGGTATTAGCAGAGGAGTTTGACGGGACATTTATTCAGAGGTGCAAGGATTTTATTGAAAGACCCGGAATAAGTGTCCGGATGGATGCCGGTACTGCAGTTGAAGCCGGTGAGGTTCATGCAATGCATGACCCGACAGAGGGAGGCCTTGCTACAGGCCTTCATGAGCTTGCACGTGCATCGGGTGTCGGCATGGAAATCCGGAGGGAGAGGATTCCCGTATTTGATGAGACCTTGGCCTTATGCAGCTTCTTCGGCCTTGATCCCCTTGGATGTATTGCCTCAGGGGCACTTCTCATAGTTTCTGATCCGGCCTCATCGTCCGGCATTATAAATGCCCTTGGCGCAGTGGGTATAAACTGTGAACCTATCGGGCTTGTTAAGGAAGAGGACGAGGGTGTCATAATCGTCGATGAGAGAGGTAAATCACCGCTGCCCTTCTTTGAGCAGGACGAGATTACGAGGGTCTTTTAGAAGTTCCCGGTTGAGAAACCTCCTCCCTGAAAGGGGAATCCTGCATGGATACATATTGAGCGCAAAGCGCAAAGCACATGGCGCATAGCGTTAAAGGCAAGAATCGCAAAGGGCAAAGGGCATGGGGGAGCTTCACTATGGCTATCTCTTATGTATATGTTTCATGGATATAATTAATTAGCGAGGTCAGGTTCCGGAAGGATTCATCGGCATAAATGGAACCGCCGGCATTTTCAGATTTCAGCAGAAGCGCCCGGGCCCCGATTGTTCGTGCAAGTTCCATATCGCTCTCCTTGTCACCAACAACAATTGAGTTCCGCAAGTCTATGTTGAAGTCTTTTCTTGCCTTCAGCACCATTCCGGATGAAGGTTTCCTGCAGGCACAGTTTTCATCCGGATGGTGGGGGCAGTAGTAAAACCCGTCAAAACCGTACTGCCCGGTGAATATGCCGATTACTCTTTCCGTAAATTCCCTCTCAACAATGCCTCTTGCAACGCCGGACTGGTTGCTGATACCTATAAGGATATAACCCTTTTCTTTAAGGTGAACCAGTTTCCTTACCTCTGGAAAGATCTCCAGATCATCCATCCGGTTCAGATAGCCGGCATCCCTGCAGAGGGTCCCGTCACGGTCAAAGAAGGCGGCCTTATTTGTTGGGATGATTCCTCTCAGGGCGTCAAGGACCTCACGTGGTGTTATATCGACAAGGCATTTTGTGTTCCTTCCCGGACATTCCCGTTCAAAGCACGGAGAACAGTCCAGGTCCCTTTTAAGGACTATACTCCTGCTGTCCAACTCGATGTCTGAAGGTATTGCGATGCTCCCGGGGTTTGCAAATGCCGGAGGCCCGGTCAGTGCGGGATCTGTAGAGCCAAAGAGTGCAACAAGCGGTGCCCCGACCGCATAGGTCAGGTGCATGGGCCCTGAATCATTCGTTACCACGGCATCCGCCTTTGAGATGAGACCGATAAGCTCCCGCAGGTCTGTCTTGCCCGAGAGGTTCAGCAGGGTACCGGCATTTACCAGATCCTTATCGAGTCCGTTAACTATTTCATCGGCGATCGCGGTTTCACCCTTTGAGCCTGTAATAACGACGCTTCCATA
>BDTA01000106.1 GCA_002897935.1 bacterium BMS3Abin08 | reverse complement strand
TTTCCTTGGTTTTTGTGTGGACGATTACATATTGATCAGTTTCTTCGCCATAATAAATTTGCGGGTATTTTATCGTCAGAGGAACACTTGCCTGAGGCGGGATGTTTTTTATAATGAAACGTGGCATACCGTCAGGCGTGACCTCGTTTACGGGACTCATAACCAAACCAAAACCATGCGTATATATGAGGTGGGTGTTTATCCAGGTGCGTGCCCGGCTGGGGATTTGAGATACGGGAAGTTCCCTGACCGCCAGCGCCACCTCCGAATATCTTTTGAAGTGGTAGCGGTCCACATTAACGCTTTTAAAATCATAATACAAACGGATTTCCTGTAATTGCTTATAGGTTTGAATTAACGGACGACTGTCCCAGAGACGGATATTCTCAATAGTGTTTCTGTTTTTTTTGATATCACTATATTTAATGTCTTGCAGTACCTGAAACTTCTTTTCTGTAACATTGGTTAAGCCATAGGCAAAACGGGTAAAATCGATATTGTTTTTAATGTATGGAGTTTCTTTAACAAGCTCATTTGGCTTTACCATGTACTCTTCGACAATGTTTGGATAAATCCACACCAAACCAATCAACACGGCAAAATAGAGACCGACAGCGTAATAGATCCATTTCCATTTTTTGATAAGGGGTTCAAAGAAAAGCGTAGATGTAACAATGAGAGTCAGAGCTATCAGAATCCAGTAGGCCGCAATTTGAGCGTGAACATCGGCATAGCCGGCACCATAGGCAGCCCCGCGAGTAGAGTACAACAGGCTGTACAGTTTCAGGCGGTATGACCATGCGATGCCCAGAAAAAATAATGCCACCAGAATCGTGAGGTGATATTTGGCCTTTGGATGGATATGAAATCGGTTATCTTTTATACTGATAGCCGCATCCAGAAAGTAGGAGAGTCCCACCCCCATAAATATGAGAATGAGTATGTATGAATACCAGGTCTGTAAAAAGTTATACAGCGGCAGCTTAAAAACATAAAATCCTGTATCTTTTGAAAAGATGGGATCGGCTATTCCAAAACTGGATGCATGAATGAATTTCAGGAAAGTCTCCCAGGAACCGACTGCACTATAGCCCATAACAAGTGCAAGGGACAGGATGATTATCCCCCATGCATATTTTAGGTATGTATCTTTTAAAGGGAACCCTAATGATTGAATGGATTGATTGAGGTTAACTAATCCGGATGACCGTGTGCTGTATCCGAATTTTCTGGCGATAGCAATGTTCACCCACGCAAACACAGCGAATATCGCAAAGAAAATGAGAAAAACCAGCACCTTGGTGTATAGTATCGTGATGAACACACTACCATAGTCCATCTCTTGGAACCAGAGCCAATCCCCGTAATATCTCACAAAGAGACCTGCTAATATTAAGCCGATTAAGAATGTTAAGCCCCCGATAATAAATCCTACTTTAGTTTTCATGGCAAAATCCTCCGAAACACATCACATGAATTATAGATAAACCACCTGTGTTGATGGCTGCCTTTTAATTTTCCCACACAACAGATGATAAGAAATTACTTTTTGAAGCACAACAGAATAATAGCATAAGGTGTGCGTATTAGCAAGCGGGCATATACTACTGTCCCTTGCCACTTTGGGTAATGCCATTTGCGGGGGTCCCTTGCAAATAAAGACCTAATCGCTTATCATAATAAGTAAGTCTTGCTCTCCCGGATAAACAGGGGTTGTATTTCTGCAGGGAATACAATTCTTGGTATAAAACAGGGCTGCCCCTGATAGGTCTATCGGAGGGCCAATATATCACGCAAATCCCATGAACTACCTGACACTTAAAGAACTCACATCAATAATCAAAGCCACTCTTTCCGTCCTTAGTGATGAGTACTGGGTTGTGGCTGAGATAGCCGGTCTGAGCTGCGACAGGAAAGGACACTGTTACATTGGACTTGTAGAGAAGGAAGATGATATTTTTGCAGCAAAGATGAGGGCTACTATATGGGCAAGAAAATACAAACACCTGAGAGCAACGTTCAGGAAACAGACCGGCAGGGAACTTCAGGCAGATATGAAGGTGCTCATGCTGGTCAGGGTTAACTATCACGAGGTACACGGGCTGAGTCTCGATATTCAGGATATTGATCCCCGGTATACCCTGGGGGAGATGGCCCTGAAAAGAAGGCAGGTTATAGAGCAACTCACAAAAGAAGGCATAATAAACAACAACAAAGGCCTTCCCCTCCCGCTTGTCCCCCAAAGGATTGCCGTTATAACCTCAAAGACGGCAGCGGGCTACGGTGATTTTATGAATGAGATCGACAATAACCCCTACGGCTACAGGTTCAGCATCACGCTCATAGAGTCTTTGGTGCAGGGAGAACAGGCAGAGTCCTCACTCTTGAGTGCCCTTCAGAAAATCAGAGATAACATAAATGAATATGACCTTGCGGTTATCATAAGAGGTGGCGGCTCCACGGCTGACCTTCACTGCTTCGACAGCTATCCGGTGGCAAAGGAGGTTGCACTTTTGCCGATTCCGGTTCTTGCCGGGATCGGACACACACGTGATGAGACCGTTGTCGACAGTGTAGTCCATGAAAGACTGATAACGCCAACTGCTGTTGCCGAGTTTATTATTCAGAAAGTTAGAAGCTTTGAAGACATGGTAGATGAACTGAGAGACAGGCTTGTTAACAAAACCAGGACCTTGATTGAGAGGGAGGAATATAATTTAAGTTCAGGTCTGAAATCATTGCTGTCTGCCTCAGGGAATTATCTTGCAACACACAGGCATGGCCTTTTGGCAACCATACAGGACTTTGACCATACAGTTATACAGGCCCTAAGCAACCGGCACAACAGGCTTGACAGGTCAAGGGTTTCCCTTATGTACCTTACTGAGAGGTATGTTTCAAGGCAATCAGACAGTCTGGACAGACTTGAGACTATAATCAGACTGCTTGATCCTTTAAATATATTAAAGAGAGGTTATAGTGTAACACGGTTTAACGGGGAGGCCCTGAAGAACGCGTCTGTACTAAAGGAAGGTGATATAATAGACACCAGACTGCATGCCGGAGCTATCACAAGCACTGTGAAGAAGATACGGGAGGATATTAAACGTGAGAAATAGCAAGAACCTTACCTATGCCAAGGCATTATCTGAACTTGAACAGATAATCCAGGAAATAGAGTCGGAAACAATCGATGTGGATCTTTTTGCCGGGAAGGTAAAGAGAGCTGCCCAGCTCATAAAATTCTGCAAGACCAGTCTGAGGACCACCAAGGAAGAGGTAAATAAGGTGTTGTCAGAGATAGAGGAAAAACCGGGAGAAGAGGAAGAAGACCCCCCCGGCGCCTGACTTGATCCCGTTTAAACCATTCGTACAAAGGAGAGATGCTGGGACAGGCTGTTGAAAAACTCCTTAATTGTCATCCCGGTATCAAGTACGGCGCAGGCTCTGAACTTGTTTCAGGATCTCCTAACCCGTTGATTCTACTGAATGTCCCGAGCTTAGCCCGGGACATTCAGTATGACCCATTGTACTGTTTTGTGCCTTTTTCAACAGCCTGTCGAATATTGACAATAAAGACAGCCTCAACATGAATTTTCCGCTCTGCACAATGCCATCTGCCCTATGTGTTTTGCTCTCTGCCATCTGCCCTATTGCAAATAAAGACCTAATCGCTTATTATAGGTACATAATCAAATCTTGCTCTGTCGGATAAATAGATAGGTTGACGTAGCGGTTATGCTATATCTTTCTCTTTGTCCAGAGTCAGGACAAATCTCAAGCACTTTTAGGTTGTCCGCTACTGAACTTGGTTCACGTAGGCAACAACGTTCACTTATTGCTCTACTACAAACGTATGTTGTGGAACTCTTGAAAATATCGGGTCTGTAAAAAAGAACTCAGCTTCAAATGGAGGTAGACATGAAAGCACTAATTGAGCAAATGGTAAAGGCGCTGGTGGATAGTCCGGAGGAAGTTGTAGTTTCCATGGTAGAGGGAGAAAGGACCTCTGTTTTTGAATTGCGTGTTGCTAAAAATGATATTGGGAAGGTTATCGGAAAGCAGGGAAACACAGCACGGGCAATGAGAACAATAATGAGCGCTGCCGGCACCAAGATCGGCAAGCGTTGTGTCCTTGAAATTTTGGAGTAGGCTGAATAATACCCGAAAAAACTGAATCTTGATTGTCCAGTCGCTGAGTACAAACAAAGAGAAGAGTTGTGACCTTCTACGAGAGGGTTGGCTCTTGTCCTGAAAATGAAATGTGATGTGCTAACACTCTTCCCGGGGTGGAAATTGTTTGCCTTAACGAAAACATTCCCTCATTGCTTGAATTATAATCCTTGACCGGAACCCGCCTTCTATACTAAAAACCTGTCCGAAGTATTGTCGTCCCTGAAATTAATCCGGAATGACAAGAACGCTAAATATCAGCTCATTCGGACAGGCTCATCGTTCTCTTTATTGTTCTTAGCGTGGGGCCCTTTCCTGTGACTATCAGATCTTGTTTTTTGAAATCCAAGGTTCCCTGCTATACCCATAACGCCGGTCAGTGACTGGGGGCGAGTTTGTGCGCCTGCTCCTTGGGTGTTGTTGAACCGGGGGAGTGCCGATGAGCGGAACCCCGATGATCCGACTCGCCTACCGGCTGTACCTGGTACCTTTTGCGCCGGCTAATAATATCTGGACGGGTCCTGGATAGTGACGGTTGTTTCTGCTCCCGGCTGCGCTGTGATTCGAGCGGCAGGCAGGCAGCCCCGCTACCGCGGGCCGGTGCCGGTTTTTTATAGTCGAAGCCCTTCAGTGTGCGACGTTCCACTTTTTTACCGAGGACGCGCTCGATGCTGCGCACCATGGCCCCGTCTTCACGGGTAATGAACGTGAAGGCATCGCCGGTCTTCGCAGCCCGACCGGTGCGACCGATCCGGTGCGTGTACGCGTCGGCGGTATCGGGCATGTCGTAGTTGATGACGTGGGATATGCGTGAGACATCGATGCCGCGGGCTGCAATGTCGGTCGCAACAAGGACCTGATACGAGCCGTTACGGAATCCGTTGAGTGCCGCCTGGCGCTTGCTCTGAGTCAGGTTGCCCTGCAGCGATGTAGCACGGTATCCGGCCTTTTCCAGTTGCTGCCCCACGCGCTTGGCGCGGTGCTTGGTGCGAGTAAAGATCAGGATCGACTCAATGTCGGTGTGTCGCAGCAGTTCGATGAGGAGCGCGGTTTTTTGGTGCTGATCAACCGGATAGAGTGCATGCGCAACAGTGCTTGCCGGTGCACTGTGATTGACCTGTACCGTGACCGGGGAGCGCAGGACGTCGTGGACCAACTGTCTGATATCCTCAGGCATGGTGGCCGAAAAGAGCAGCGTCTGTCTCTTAGCCGGTACATGTTTGATGATCTTCCGGATATCAGGCAGGAAGCCCATGTCAAACATCCGGTCCGCTTCGTCGAGAACGAGCACTTCCAGGTTCGACAGGTTGATCGTACGCCGATTGATGTGATCAAGCAAGCGGCCGGGACACGCAACGACGATCTCGACCCCGGTGCGCAGTTTATTTATCTGCGGGTTTATTGCCACGCCGCCATAGACGGTTACGCTCCGGAGACGGGTCTGCCGTCCCAGTGCGCCGATTGCCTCGTGGATCTGCTCCGCCAGTTCGCGGGTAGGGGCTATGATTAGGGCGCGGATACGACCGCGCGGTCCTTTTATAAGGCGCTCCAGAATCGGCAGCACGAAGGCAGCAGTCTTGCCTGTTCCGGTCTGTGCCAGGCCCATGACGTCGTGTCCCTGGAGGATCGGCGGGATCGCCTGCGCCTGGATCGGCGTTGGCGTAACAAAGCCCACTGCCGTGATCCCGGCCGTGACGCGCGGGTTTAAATCAAATGTGTGAAATTTCATAAATTCCATAATCTCCTTTTTTCTGCTTTCGGGGGAAAACCCCGGTGTATTCCGGGGCTTACAATGACGTAGGTTTTATCCGGTTACAGCAGTTCTTGTAATATTACCAGCTTTGGGGGAATCCTGTCAAATTGAAGAATTCGATTCTGTGCTGAAATCTGTGCTCAAACCTGTGCTCAAACCTGTGCTGAAATTTTGGATGAAAGAGTTTTAACGCTTTCCTCACTTCATTAAACTACAAATGGGAAAATTCAGTGAACGGTTCAAACGGAAGGAACGGCTTGCGCGGTTTAAAAGGTTATACCCGCCTCTATCCCCATTGGGGAACGCCCTTTGCGGGGTCGTACTTTTGGCCCTTGCAAATAAAGCCTTAATCGCTTATCATAAGTTTAGAAACAAATCCTGGTCCATTTGATTAACAGGGGACCGTGGCCGTGGTAATTATTTTGCAACTAAAACTCTTTAACCAGTCTAATGGCAGATCCAAAGCAAAGTGCTTTCAACAGTGTCATGCTGAATCCCGGATCAGGTTCGGAAAACCTCTTCGGGGCATCTAAGAACTAATGGCCCACTCTGTGAATCTCGTTGCTATCCATAAAAGACCTGAAAATAAAGATAGCCCCGCAACAATTCTTGGTGAGATTATCGGCACAACACTCTACGAGGCAGGCTCCCGTTTGCGCGTTGCCGGAAGGTTCCCTGTTATTGTTGCAGTATACGCAGCACTTGCATCCGCAGAGGAAAGAGCAGCTAAACTCAGGGCTGCCGGCTTCGGAGCGGTTGTTCTGAGACAGAATGAAATTGAGTCTGAGGAAGAGCGCTTTATCGTACGAAAGTTTTTCCTTGATGATATGCAACTTCGCGTTGAATCGAGACAGGAGGAGAGCCTTGTTGTTGATTACAGCCTCATAGACCTCATATTGCGCGGTACCTGCATTAAGCAGGTCACTGAGTCCAGGATTGAAAAGGAGAGAAAATTAAGTGTTGGCCGCACCGTGATTACAGGCGGACTTATGATGACCAAGTCTACCGAGAAGCGTCGTGTAGACACTTCTGAAAATCGTGAAGGATTTCTTAATTTATATGCCGGAATGAAACACATAATCGTGTTTCGGGAGAATTCCTTAGTCTATTCATCACTTGGTTCCATGCTAAAGCCCGCCCGTTCAGCAAACTTCACCTTTATTGCCGCCGAACTGAAACGCCGATGCCCCAATGCTGCTTACAATGAATCTCTTTTGAACAAGGCAGCGCAGGCACAGATGTTGGGGCCTTTATTCAACCCTGAAGAAGATCTGGATATTGCAATATCACTCATGGCAAAGTCGGTTCGCCAATAACAATAATCCATTGATCATCTGTAATCTTACACTACAGGCATTTTTTCAGCTTTTTGCGGAAATTTTCACGGCTTCCGATTGTGTAGAGATAAAGGACAGTGAATCTCCCCAACCGGCGTCGGGGAGATTCACTGTTGCAAGTTAAGATCTCTTTTAATATATGATTCATAATTTTTTGTTACAGGAGTGTATTCTTGACCTATCAATGATGATGAAATCAGGAAATCTGCTGTGGCACGATTACATGCTGTAGGGATGTTATAAAGGACAGCAATTCGCAATAAGGCCTTCACATCGACATCGTGAGGTTGAGGCTGCATTGGATCCCAGAGGAATATAATTATATCGATTTTACCTTCGGCAATCATGGCGCCCAGTTGCTGGTCACCACCAAGCGGGCCTGATTTCAGTTTTATGATGTTAAAATCAGCATCTTCTTTCTCAAGTTTCTTTTTGAGAACTTGCTCGACCATCATCCCTGTTGTTCCGGTGCAAATTAATTTATGTGCAATTATTGATGTGTAATTCCATTCAACCCATTCGAGCAAGTCTTTCTTGCGGTTATCATGTGCTACTAAAGCTATGTTTTTTATTTTTTCCATAACATCTCCTTAATTCATTTGCTTTGAGTTGATATTATCAAGCCATGTAAAATTAATGTCCTGTGTCTCTGTGTTTGTCATTCCGCAGCAGCAGGCTGTGACAGAATCCTGAAAACGCATATGATGTCATTCTGAATTTGTAATAAATATAACACCCTGCGGTCTGTGCCGCAGTTCCATATTTCCGTCATTCCGGCTTGTCCGGAATCCAGTATTTTATACGTTTCTGGATTCCCGTTTTCACTGGAATGACGAAATGCAGGACATTTCTTGCGCAGTTTTCGATAGCATTACAAAGTATTACGAGGAATTGGGGTAAGCATAGGGATTCCCCCTGCGGGGCAGGGGGAATTTTGGTTTTATTATATCCTTGTTACGTTGATCGCCTTTGGTCCCTTGGGTCCGTCTTCTGATTCGAAGCTTACAGCATCACCCTCTGTGAGTGACCTGAACCCGTCGCCCTGTACGGCAGAGTAATGGACAAAAACATCCTGACCCTCGTCGCTGGTTATGAAGCCAAAACCCTTGCTATCATTGAACCACTTAACTGTTCCGTTAGTCATATAATTTACCTCCTTTACGAATTTGAAGCCTCAGAAACGATACACAACAAAAAGGCCACAAAGCTAAAAGTCTTTGTGGCCTTCGTGAACACACTATAAAACTTCTGAACTTCAGAATTATGATAACATCTTCGAGGAGAAAAGTCAAGCTTTATAACATTTTCAGGAGTTCCCTCAATTTTTGAATTTCATTATCGAGCACTTGTTGAATTCCTTGATCGGGGATGAATGCCGGCTATATAAATAAATCAATATTGACAGTCTCGTAAAAAATCAGAAATACCCTATTCTGTCATTCTGAACTTGGTTCAGAATCTATATAAATCAAGAAGTTATGAGACCCTGAAACAAGTTCAGGGTGACAATCAGGACTTTTTACGAGTGCATCATAGTTTAGTTTCAACTCTGAATTTTAGCATTTTGAGCAGCGGATTTTCAATGCAACGGTGGATCCCAAATCCGCCGTTTGACACGTGGGTCAAATTGAGGGCAGATGGGTAAAGCTCTCCGACCAAAGGCCGGAGCTTTAGGCAAGGTGCATTGTAACGGCCTTTCGTCTCATTCCCGTCCCTACGTCAAGTCGGGACCCCGGGGCAAGCAATTACGGTGAAGTATAACGGTTGCCTGAAAACCGCTCAAAACCCTTACCCGTCTGCCTTTTCATGGATTGATGTAATCTCTGTCGACAATTCAGGGTGGATTTTCAATACAGCGGCGGATATACAAACCAAAGTTAATTCGGCTGTTGTCATAATAAGGGCATTTTTGATAGACTAACGAAGTGATTAAGGAAATATGAATCATTATAACTCTTGATGACTACTGTAATAAGATATTTTTTAGTCTTTTTTTGTTTTTTTCTTGTCTTGGAGGGATTGTCTCTTTCTCAGGATTATCTGATTGGTGAGGGTGATGTCCTTGCGATCTCTGTTTACGATCATCCCGACCTCGAGACAACATCAAGGGTCAGCGGTAACGGAACCATAAGCTTTCCCCTTATCGGACAGGTAAATGTCAAAGGCCTTACAGTCAGGGGGGTTGCAGAAAAGATTTCATCCCTTCTGAGAGACGGTTATATCGTTGATCCCCAGGTTACGGTATTTATTAAGGAGTTCAAGAGCAAGAAAGCCACCATCATGGGGCAGGTGGATCATCCCGGGCTTTATGAATTGAGGGGTACAACCACATTTCTTGAATTACTGTCCAAGGCCGGGGGGCTCAAGGATGATGCGGGAGACAAGGCGATTATCAAGAGGAAGGGGGCAGGGGAGAGTGTATTAACAATCAACCTGAAGAGACTCATCAGAGAAGGTGATATGACCCAGAATGTCGCGATCCGGGATGGCGACAATATTTATATTACAAAGGCGGGTGTTTTTTACGTAACCGGGGAGGTGAAGAAACCCGATGCTTACAGGTACGAAGAGGGTACAACGGTCTTAAAGGCAATAACAATGGCAGGGGGACTTACCGACAAGGCATCCACCAGCAAAATCAGGATAATAAGAAAGGCCAACGGCAAGGAGAAAGTGATTGAACGGGTTAGTATGGATGAACCGGTATTGCCCGATGACATAATAGTCGTTCCGGAGAGCTTCTTTTGATTATGGAAGAAAGGGAGATTCATTTAAGGGACTATTTAAAGATAATTGATAAGAGAAGGTATACCGTGTATACCTTCTTTATCATTGTATTTACGATAGTGTTGATCGGGACCCTCTCCGCAACACCCCTTTACATGGCTACAACCAAGGTGCTGATAGAAAAGGGACCCCCAAGTGACTTCATGCGGAATTATTATTACATGCCTTATGACCCGGAATTTTATGAAACGCAGTACCAGTTGATAAAGAGCACATCTGTTGCCGGGAAGGTGGTTAAAATGCTTTCTCTCGACAGCAGGTACAACTCCCTCCTTGGTCAAGCAAACAGTGGATCTTCAATGATTTCGGACAGTATTAACTGGGTGAAAAGGGTGATATCCATAGCCACGAGGGCCGCAGGCCGGGGAGCAAACGAAGAGGATGCGGCCGGCGCAGTGAAGGGGAGGGGACCCGGTGAGAGGGAAGATGAACAGACAAGGATTGAAGGGCTTGCAAAGGTGATCAGCGCAGGGATAAGTGTTTCCCCCGTAAAGAACAGCAGGATTGTGAATATAAGCTTTCTCTCAACCAATCCCGGACTTGCCTCGATGATCGCAAATACCGTTGCAAAGGCGTATATTGAAGAGATCCTCGATATGAAGATGAGTTCCTCCCGCTATACACTGCAGTGGATGACCAGGAAGGCTGAGGAGGAGAGGACCAAGCTCAACAAGTCGGAATACGCCCTGCAGTCTTATATGAAGGCAAACGACATAGTCACAATGGAGAACAGGGTTGCAATCATCCCCCGGAAGTTGACGGAGTTGAGTTCCCAACTGGTCAAGGCGGAAACAAAGAGGGAGGAACTGGAGGAACTCTACAAAAAAATCCAGTCTGTTGTTGCCGGTAACCTCAGAAACGCCGAGACTATTTCCGCCATATCGAATGATCCTACCGTCCAGTCCCTGAGGGGGCAGATAATCAAGGCAGAACAGAATATCATGGAACTGTCAAAAAAGTTTGGAAGGAAGCATCCGGTGATGATCAGGGCCCGGGATGATTTAAAGGTGCTGAAGAAGAAGCGGGGGGATGAGATAAGGAGGGTAATCAGTTCAATAAAGAATGAGTATGAACTTGCAAAGTCGAATGAAAGCAACCTCAGGAGCCTCCTTAAGAGAACAAAGAGTGAGGCATTGAACCTTAACGAAAAGTTTATTCAATACGGGGTATTAAAGAGAGAGGCAGATACAAACCGACAGCTCTATGATGCCCTCATCAAGAAGATAAAGGAGCAGAGCATAACGGAACAGATCAAGACTGTTAATGTATGGGTTATAGAGAAAGCCGAAACCCCCGATGTCCCCGTAAGACCCCGGAAGATGCTCAATATACTGCTCGGGCTCATTGTTGGAGTATTTGGTGGTGTCGGGCTTGCTCTGTTTGTGGAGTATCTCGATAATACCATTAAATCTCCGGAGGAGGTTGAGGACCGTATCGGGCTGCCGGTGCTCGGTGTTGTCAGCGTTCTTAAGTCCAAGGATATCTCGCCTGATGAGGTGGTGCTTAATGACCCCAAATCAAGTATTTCTGAAGAGTACAAGGCTATAAGGACCGCGATAATTCTTTCCTCTGCTGACAAACCTCCCGGGCACATACTGATAACGAGCATGGGTCCGGAAGAGGGGAAGACTGCTGTTGCAGTAAACCTTGCCGTGGCGATAGCACAGTCGGAGCACTCTGTTGCACTCGTTGATGCGGACCTCAGAAGGCCAAGGATTCATAAGCTTTTCGGCCTGTCAAATACAAAGGGACTGAGCACCTATCTGGCAGGGGCATCATCGATTGATATAGTCCAGGAGGGGCCGCTGCCCGGACTCGGTGTTATTACATCGGGGCCCATACCGCCAAACCCATCTGAGTTGCTGAGTTCCAAAAGGATGCCGGCCCTTGTAAGGACCCTCGCACAGAGGTATGATATCGTTATTTATGATTCCTCGCCCCTTCTCTCTGTTGCCGACAGCCTTATTCTCAGTAAGGTCATGGATGGCACTATAATAGTTGCACGTGCAGCCAGAACCACCTATGAGGAAGTACGGAGGGGTGTAAAGTCTTTAAGTGATATCAAGTCCAATATCCTTGGTGTAGTAATCAATGCCCTCGATGCCGGTAAAAGGGGTTACTACTATTACAGGCATTACCACTACTATTATACTTCTGAGGATGATGACGGCAAGTAGATCACTCTTTGTCGTTTTTCTTTAAATGGGAATCCGTCAAGCACTACCGCCTGAGGCGGTGGCTTTCGGCAAGCAGGCATTGTAAACTCCCGATCGAGCCGCGGGTAACCTCTTGTGCTATGACCTGTATGACTTCAATATCTCAATCCGTGTTCAGGACCTTGCAGAGTGATTGACATACACTGTCATATCCTGCCGGGTCTGGACGGATGGTCCCCATAGCGAAAATGAATCAGTCAGGATGGCCGAGATTGCCTGTCGTGACGGGATTAGCACCATAGTGGCAACCCCACACATCAAGGACAGGGTTATTCCTGTTGAATTAATCCGTCAGAGGGTCTGCAGTCTGAATGACAGACTGCAGGAGGAGGGCATAGGGGTAGAGATAATTTCCGGTGCGGATGTCTATGCCCTTTTGGATCCTTCAATTATCTGCTCATATACAGTAAGTAACACGGATTATGTGCTCCTTGAGTTTCCCCACACCCATATACCCAGGAATGCCGGGGAGATACTCTTCCAGGTTATTTCAGCCGGCAAGGTACCCATCATTACACATCCTGAACGGAACCCGACGGTGATCAGGAGACCGGAGACCGTTATGGAGTTTGCTTCAGAGGGTTTGCTGCTTCAGATAACTGCCGACAGCCTTTTGGGGAGGATGGGACGGGATGTGATGGAGTGTGCAAGGTTTCTGCTTTCCAGGGGGGTGGTACACTTCATTGCAAGTGATGCGCACTCTTTCAGGGGAAGGGTCCCTGTGCTTTCCGAAGCCCTCGAGGTCGCCTCACGAACGATAGGGAGCGAGAGGGCGTTAAGGCTTGTCAGGGATAACCCCATGTCCGTTATAAGAGGTGAAGGGCTGGTGTATAGTGATTAAGTCCTACAGGCTATACATATTTCTCCTGATATTTACGCCTCTTGCCTTCGGTACCGTGGAGGCATGGTCCTTGACGGTTATGGAGGTCACAGCAGTGGCGGCCTTTCTGTTATTGCTGATTGATATCAGAAAGAACAGGGTTTCATATTACCACACTCCCGGTGTGGTTCCCCTGCTTCTCCTGCTGGTTGTCATCGTCTTCCAGATGATTCCTCTGCCGCCTTCACTTGTAAAGGTGATTTCAGGGGCGGACTACAGTGTTTATGATCATTCGGCCGGTATTGTTAAGCCATTGAGATGGATGCCTCTCACCGTTGACAGGAAGGCAACTTTACTGGAGTTTTTCCGTTTCCTTTCCTATGTCCTCTTTTACATACTGACGGTGCAGTTGCTGTCGAGAAAGAAACTGCTGAAGAGGACCTTGACGGTCCTGGTAGTCTTTTTTTCTGCTCTCTCGCTCTTTGCAATACTACAGTACCTGCTCTTTAATAACAGGATATACTGGGTGAGGGAGCTGACGCAGGGAGGAGCACCCTATGGCCCGTATGTTAACAGAAACCACTATGCAGGACTGATGGAGATGCTCTTCCCCCTGATTGTTGGGATGTTTCTCTATTATAAGCCCGTTGTGACATACACAACATTCCGGGAAAAAATTGCAGAGGTCTTTAATCAGCCCAGAACGAATATATACATATTGCTTGGGTTTTCGTCGGTGCTTATTGCCACTTCAATATTCCTGAGTCTCTCCAGGGGTGGGATTATAAGCCTCAGTCTCTCAATGGTCTTCTTTGGTCTGCTCCTTATTGGTAACGGCAGGATGAGGAAGAGGGGGGTTGTTATGCTGCTTGTATTTTTTGTTGTTCTTATTACCGTTGGATGGTTCGGCTGGGAGCCGATTTTCGAGAGGTTTGAGAAGATAAGGACACCTGAAGGACAGTTCTCGGAGCAGCGTCTTGTGATCTGGAGGGACAGCGCAGGGATAATAAAGGATTTTTTTCTTACCGGCTCAGGGTTTGGGAGCTTTGTCGATATCTATCCCTCCTACCGTACCCTTTCAGGCGGGGGAATTGCCGATCATGCCCATAATGATTACATAGAACTCCTTACCAGCGGTGGTATCGTTTCCTTCCTGCTGTTTTTCTGGTTTGTTCTTGGTGTCCTTTGCACCTCCTTCAGACGTTTCAGGAAGAGAAGGGACTGGTATTCAAGGTATCTCTTTATGGGTGCGGTAAGCGGTGTGGTCGCCATACTTATACACAGTTTGAGCGATTTTAACCTCCAGATAGGGGCTAACGGGTTGTATTTCTTTTTTCTGATGGGGCTGGCAGTGGCAGTGGTGAATACGAGGTTTTTAAATGGAGGGGAGGAGACATACCTTGAAGAGAAAGAGCTGAAGATTGGCGGACCGCTGATAATTGCCGTATCCTTGATGCTTTTCCTTTCAGTCCTCATAAACTCAGGTATCCTTGCAGGGAAGGCCTTCTTTGCCTCGATCAGGAATATACAACTAAGTGATCATCTCTCCGGCAAGCAGGTTGAAAAGATAAGGACAAATGCATTGAAGGCCGCAATGTCCGACCCCCTCGAGGCAAGGTACAGGTACGCTGCCGCGCAATCATACCTGTTGAAGCAGGATATGGAGAGAGCGATGGATTTTCTTTATGATGCCATCAAACTATCTCCCCTCAAAGGTGAGTATCTTCAGACCACGGGTTTTGTGCTGATGGCAGAGGGAAGGAAGGGGGAAGGCGAGCGGTTGCTTTCAAGGGGGGTGGAGGTTGAGAGAAATAACCCGTTGATGTACCTGAGATACGCTTCCCGGCTTTTTTCGGAAGGGAGAAGGTCCCTTGCCGGGGATGTGGTCAGGAGGGCCCTTGTGATTACACCTGAGAAAACCGGTGAGTTTGTTACAATGATGGTTCTTAACGGCTTGAAGGACAAAGAAATACTCGGTATATTGCCTGAACTTTCAGTTCCCTTCTTCCGTTTTGGCGAATATCTTGAGAATACCGGCCGGTCCGGCCTCGCCGAAGTTGCATACCGGCGGGCACTGGAATCAGCCAAAAAGGAGGGGAGGCTGAGGCCGGACTATTTTTACAGGATATACAGGTTTTATCTCAAAAGGGGTGATCGTAATGTGGCGCTTGAGGTGATGAAGGATGCAGTTGAGGAGATCCCCGATACCCCCGGCCTGAGGTTAACACTGGCAGCGGAGTATGAAAGGCTTGGTATTACTTACAGGGCGATGGAGGAGTACAAAAAGGTCCTGATCCTCGACCCCTCGAACAGGAGGGCGCGGAAGGCTATAGAAAGACTCTCCCCGGGAAGTGATGACCCGTAACTCAGTCTTCGATATGGGTCTCAACATATTGGGCGAGCACCTCGTGTATCTTGACGGGTGGTGAGATCCCGAAGTAGTGATCGATAACGACGTGGGCCAGTTCGTGAGCAAGCAAACCCAGGGTGACGTTCCTTAGTGACAGGTAGAGTGTCTTTTCCCGGGGTGAATAGAATGCAACAAAATCCCTGCTTTTGCCGTAGAGTCTTGCGTAAGCTTTTCTTACGTCGTCTTCCGAGTCTAAAAGTATAACGCGAAGCCTTATCTTTGAGGGATACATCTCAAGTGTGGATTCAACCTTTTCAAGGATAGTGTCGAGTTTGTTTTTTACCTCATCTTCAACGGTTACGGCCCTCTTCCTTCTTGTCAGGTACGAGAGGCTTCCGAGGAAGACGTTATCATTGAACTCCTGCAACTGGTTCTTCTTGATGTATATGATGGTTGCATAGCGGGTAGAGAGCTCAAATGCACAGGCTGAGGAGGTAAAGAGGAGGCTCAGTAAAAGCACGTATATGGTTGCGGTGGTTTTTTGTTGCATAACGCCTAATCATTCTCAAGTGTGTAGTCCTTCAGGATATCCCGAATTCTTTTGTTATCTTCTTCAATCTTCCCGAGTGAGGAGAGAAGAGCCTCCCTGTCCACGCCGGGCTCGGATATCGTCCTTTGTATATCTTCGGACATACGGCGTATCTCTTTAAGGTTTATTGTCAGCCTTTCAATCAGCACGTTAAAGAGGTCCGCCATTTCTTTGGCCTCGTCTTTTTTCCTGAGATGTATCCGGCATTTGAGATTCCCCTCGATCAGGGACTCCAGGGTCTTTTCAAACCTGTAAAGCGGGCCCGCAAATCTGTGGGTCAGAAACATGGACAAAACCACCACCACCAGTCCTGAGAAGACTATGAATATCCATTGGGCACTCAGGATGTCCTTCAGAAGTATCAGGGGGGTCTTCCCTATTCTGAGATTGTAGTTATCGTAAACGACGGTAAGGGTATTCGAAGAAAGGAGACTGAAAATGACGGTGAAAAGAATGCTTCCAATGACGACAAAGAGAAAGAAAGTAAAGATATACCTTCCCTGAAGGTCGCGTTTTATAAAGTAATTTCTTCTCCTCCACTTTTTTCCCATGCTCGCTCACCCCCTGTTATTCGGTTATCATTACCTCTATGGCTGCATTTTTTTTGAGCCTTGACAGCCAGTTGTTTATGTACTCCTCCCTCTTTTCTTCCAACAGGAGTTCCCTTATTTCTTGCCTCGATGGGAGAGCCGACTTTGTTGGGGGCAGATTCTCGATGCCTTCAACCACTATAACCTGAAAGTACTTCCCGTTTCTGAAGGGGGTTGTCCTCTCTCCTTTCCTGAGCTGGTAGATCCTTGTCCTTACAGGTCTTGACAGGTCCCTGAAGGGCGCGACACTCTCCTCCTTTCCGACTGCATTCGTAGCTGAGTTTGCGTCCCTTTCGGTCCTGTAGGAGAGTATAGTCAGATGAAGGCGCTTGCCGATCATTGAGATGTATCTGTTCACCTCTTTATCATCTACAACTATTTCCGGAGAGGAGAACTTCCTGTCCATAAGGATCTTAATCAGAGACTGTTCATAAAAATTCTGTATCGAGGCCCTGAAGGGTTCTTCCTGATCTATCTTCATCTTTCTGGCTTCCTGGATGAGGAGTTCCTTTTCAATCAATGAGTTAATGAACTCTCGCTTATCCCTAAGGTGGGGAGATCCCGACTTGTAAAGCCGCTGAAACTCCTCCTTTGTAATGTAACGGTCATTAATAATAATTGCGGTATCATCCCTTTGAGGAGGTGATGTTTTTGGTCCGTACTTGTATGCAAATGCCGTTACAATGAAGATTATCAGAAGAATATAGAAGAGATATCTCATTTAGCCCTCCCGTATGTATGGATTTTTCCAGAACCCATTTTTTATACCTTCCGGCTCTTTGCCTGCCTGATATTAATCCTGATGGGAGTTCCGTAGAAGGGATATTTCTCTCGTAACCTGCGTTCAAGGAATTTAACATGTTGCGGCTTGAGCCCCCCGGCCGAGTTTAGAAATACCGTGAACTCGGGAGGCTCGGTGCCGGTCTGGGTTATGTAACGTATTTTCACCCTCCTGCCCTTTACTGTAGGCAGTAACGGGTTTATCTCAGGGACTATCCTGTTCAGTTCCGCTGTGGCTATCCTTGTTTTTCTTGCCTCCATTATCCTGTCTATGAGAGGAAAGACCTTTGTGATCCTCCTTCGGGTGAGACCTGAAACAGTGAGGACCGCGGCATAATCGGCGAAGTACAGCTTCCTCTGAATCTGATTGTTCACTACACGATAGTACTTTTCCGGCTCCTCAACGAGATCCCACTTGTTGAAGAGGATGATGATTCCCTTACCAAAGTCCTCTATAATACCGGCAATCCTCTGGTCCTGATCGCTTATGCCGTCTGTGGAGTCGATCAGAAGGAGTGCAACATCAGAACGCTCGATACTCTTCAATGCCCTTACCACCATGAACCGCTCTACCGAGTAGTTAATCCTGGATTTTCTCCTGACCCCTGCGGTGTCTATTATGGTGTACCGTTTTCCATAGTAGCTGCATATACTGTCAACAGAGTCTCTCGTTGTCCCCGGACGGGGGCTCACAATCATCCTCTCTTTTCCAAGAAGGGCATTGACCAGCGTGGACTTTCCTACATTTGGTTTTCCCACTATCGCAATTCTCGGCAGATGATTGGAGACTTCACCCGCGTCTTTCTCCCCGGGCAGATCATCGATGATTCGCTCCATCAGTTCAGTAATTCCGTATCCTGTGGCTGCAGAGATGGGCAGGATCTCTTCAACCCCCAGGGAGTAAAAGCCTGCGAGCAGGTCTTCCCTGCTTTTTGAATCTATCTTGTTGACCGCATAGTAGACCTTTTTTGATTGCCGGCGTATTATAGCTGTGATTTCACGGTCAACCTCGGTCAGCCCGTCCCTTCCATCGAAGAGCATGATTATGCTGTCAGCCTCGTTTATCGCAAAGAAGGCCTGTTCCATGGTCTGTTTCGATATCTCGTCACTGCCTTCTTGAAGGAAGCCGCCTGTGTCTATGACAATAAATTTCCTGTCGTCCCACGACGCCTCCCTGTAAAGACGGTCTCTTGTAACCCCCGGAACGTCTTCAACTATAGAGGTCCTTGAGCGGACAATCCTGTTGAACAGGGTCGATTTGCCGACATTGGGCTTGCCTATTATCGCAATAACCGGTAATGACATACCGATTATTATACCAGATAGAAGGTTTATATGCCGCAACCGCTTTTAAATTGCAGTTACGCTTAATCACCCCGGCACTCACCGCTGTTAAGAGCTGAATAGAGTTTGTGTATAAAGTCGAACAGTTGTCGTTCAGAGCGCATAGTGTCGCGTCAACTCTCAATAGTCATTCCGGCTTGTCCGGAATCAAAGAGGAGTATGATTCCCGACGCAGCGGGAATGACAATTCAAACACCCCGACATTACAAGGTTGACACGACAGTAGTGTCTTACAGTTTTGTTAACATCCTGACTGAAAAAGGAAGTTCTTAGACAGGATTAACAGGATAAAGGCATAAGAATCTTGTAATTCTTTTAGGAACATCCTGTCCATCCTGTCTAAAAAAAGTCTTATGTAGTGTCGCGTCAACTCTCAATAGTCATTCCGGCTTGTCCGGAATCGTTCTTTAAGAAGGATTCCCGACCCCCCGAATGCGTTCGGGATTGCGGGAATGACAAATGACCGTAGTTTATACACAGACTCTAAATAATAGGCAGGGTGTATCCGTAACGGTAAAGGCAGGCTCACCACGGGAAATCTCAGGTGACGGCCGTACGACCGTCTATATCCACGAAAGAGTGGGGATATCCCTTCAAGGTGATTTACCTCTTAATCCTCCTCCTGTTCACTATTGGAAATATAACCTTCCGCTTCCTGCACAACGGTTAGCTCATCCGCGGAAAACACCCTGTCGATGTCAAGGATGATAACGAACCGGTCACTCCGCTTACCCATGCCACTGATGAACTCTATGTTCAGCTTTGTCCCAATCTTCGGGGGTGGCTCTATCTGATCCGGCTCGAGGTCGAACACCTCCTGTACCGAGTCGGCCAGGGCGCCAAGCACCGTGGCCTCTCCCCCCAGAGATACCTCTACTATGATGATACAGGTGTTTACAGTCTTTGCCGTCTTCGACATTCCGAACTTCAATCGCATGTCTACAACAGGCACCACACCACCCCTGAGGTTGATCACCCCGCACATGAACTCCGGTGTCCGGGGTACCTTTGTCACTGTCGTGGAGTCCAGTACCTCCCTGACCTTGGATATATCCAGGGCAAATACCTCCTCCCCCAGCATAAAGGACAGGTACTGTGTTACATCTGTTATTGTAGCTACACCCATATTGTCCTCCATTATATATGCAGCGTCATAAATTATTGCGCATGTTGTGTCATTCCCGCTTGTCGGGAATCTTTCTTCCAGTTTAAAACCTCTCAAACTCGTTGTCTATTTCGTCTCCATTTCCGCCGTTGTCCATATTAAAAACAACCCCTGCCGGTTTGCCGGTGTCTTTTGTTTCGTTTGTAATATCTCCATGACTGTTAGCTTCTTCATGTATCAAAGGTGCAACTTTTACTTTTTTGGCTGCCTTAGAACTCCTCTTTTGTCTTTTCGCCGTCCTTCCGGTTATTTCCCTGTCATTATCTCCAACTTTAAAGAATTCAATCGCGCTCAGGAGCTGCTCTGCCTGGCTTGCAAGCTCCTCTGAGGTCGAGGCCAGTTCCTCCGAGGCCCCGGCGTTCTGCTGTATCACCTGGTCCAGTTGCTGGATGGCCTTGTTTATCTGTTCGGCCCCCGTATTCTGCTCGTTACTCGCCGCACTGATCTCCTGTACCAGTTCGGCTGTCTTCTGGATATCGGGCACGAGCTTTTCAAGCATCTCTCCAGCCTTCTCAGCTACCTCTACACTTGTGCCGGATAACTCACTGATCTCTGCCGCTGCGGTCTGGCTCCGCTCTGCAAGTTTTCTCACCTCTGCGGCCACCACTGCAAAGCCCTTGCCGTGCTCACCTGCCCGCGCTGCCTCAATAGCTGCATTCAATGCCAGGAGGTTAGTCTGCCTTGCTATCTCCTCGATGATCGATATCTTCTCAGCGATCTCCTTCATGGCGTTGACGGTCTCTGTTACAGCCTTTCCGCCCTTCCGGGCATCCTCGGCGGATTTAACCGCGATCTTCTCCGTCTGCTGTGCGTTGTCGGCATTCTGCCTTATATTGGAGGCCATCTGTTCCATTGACGATGATGCCTCCTCAACCGATGAGGCCTGCTCTGTCGCCCCCTGTGAGAGTTGCTCTGAACCGGCACTCATCTCCTGGCTGCCTGAGGCCACATTGTCTGCTGAGGACTGCACATCGGCCACAATTTCCTTTAGTTTTTCAGCCATGTTTTTCATTGCTGCAAGTAACTGACCTGTTTCGTCCTTGCCGTAGACATCTATACTCAGTGTCAGGTCTCCCTTGGACAATTGATTGGCTACTCTAACAGCTTCGTGCATTGGACGGGTTATTCTGCGGGTGATGAGAATCCCTGCACCAAGTCCAAAGATAAAGGAGAAAATAGTAAGAAACCCCATTCCCCTTACAGCCGTCTTTTCGTCACCTTCTGCCGTGAGTGCAGCTTTCCCGGTAAATTTCTCAACCTTTTTTAAGAATTTGTTGATTTCTTTATCAAGGGCGTCTTCCTCTTTTTCTATCTTTTGAGCAAGAGTCCCTGCCTCGTTAAGTCTTCCCTGCTTAATCAGTTGGAATGCCTCCCTTACACGCTTCCCTATGCCGGCATGTTCTTTTTTAATGACCTTGAGTTGTTCTCCTATATCCTGAAATTTTCTCCGGGCATCTGCTGTCCTGGCTTTTCCTGCCGCCTCTTCAGCTATTTTCTCTGCTTCTTTAATCTTTTCATCCGACAACTTGGCTATTCTTTCGAATTCTCCTTCAGCGGTCTTAAGGCCCTCTCTTGCAACCTCCTTTGCCGTCCGCACCTGTCCAAACCTTAAACCACGTTCAAGCCATATTGCCTGCTCCAGTTGGTTGTTTCCAATTGCAGTGACCGCCCTGGTCAGCGGGATGTCTTCTTCAGCGATTCCCTTTATTTCATTCCCTATGCTCCCTATCTTTATGATACCGAACAGGGCAACTATCACCATCAATCCCAGGAGAGCGGACACCACACCAAGGATCTTGGTTCCAATTTTCATGTTATTCATAATATTCATCCCATTTCCTCCTTTAAATAAGTTGAAAATTTGACATTTTTTCAAGGCGTTTATTATACCCCTTGCATAATCAGCGTTTAAGCAGCCTGGTAAATGTCTGACTGTGTTCTTATCGAGTTTTTCGGGTAATGTCTAAATAGGGTAACTCCTGATTTAGTACCTCGAAAAACCTGAGAATTATAGTAATATCTAAATTGAGTGGAAACCCGATACCGTTGCACATAACAACAATAAAATCGCTCAATTTAGGTAATGGTTATGAAGAGATGCAGTCGTGGTCGGACTCAAGCCCTCCCCCATAGGGTCTTGATTACAGGGAGGTCAATCCTTCACGGATGGCATATTTGGTGAGTTCAGCCACGGTATGGATATCCAGTTTATTCATGATATTCTTACGGTGTGATTCCACTGTCTTTACGCTCACATATAGATGTAAAGCGATTTGCTTTGTCGAGTTGCCTTCCGAGAGGAGCTGGAGCACCTCCCGTTCCCTGTCCGTTAGGAGAGAAAATACAAGAGAATCGGACGAACTCTGTTGACTTAAGAGGGTTTCAACAACGATGCAGGCTATTCCCGGGCTCAGGTAGATCTTGTTTGAGACCACGGTCCGGATAGCACGGTTGAGTTCCTCGAAGGTGGAATCCTTCAGCAGGTAACCCGATGCCCCGGCCCGGAGCATTTCCAATACAAACCGCGTGTCGGAATACATTGACAGGGCAAGCACTTTTACTCCGGAGAATTTGTCAACGATCTGACGGGTGGCATCTATTCCGTTCATGACGGGCATTTTTACGTCCATGATCACAAGGTCCGGTCTCAATTCATCGGCCACATGAATCGCCTTCCGTCCATCAGCTGCCTCACCGACTACTTCTAAATCAGGCTGTTTCTCGATTAAACAGCGAAGGCCCTCGCGGAATATAGTGTGGTCATCGACCAGAACCACCTTTAAACTCATGTTATACTTTCATTTAGTCTTTATCGCTGCACTTTGGCGTTATCATCAGCGTTATCAAAGTACCGCTACCCGGTTCAGGTGCGATTACAGTGTTTCCTCAAGGGGATACAATACAAGAATCATGCCATAACTTATAAAAGAATAAGAGATGTTTATAGACACGATCCGGATAATCTCAAGATCTCCGACCTAAGGTCGGGGCTTTCGGCAAGGTGCATTGTAACGTGCTTTATAAATTAATAGGTTGCAATAAGTGTAATCCGGGATATTGCAATTATATAAGTCATCAGAGAACGTAAGGTGAACGAAGGGA
This sequence comes from bacterium BMS3Abin08, assembly GCA_002897935.1. NCBI lineage: Bacteria > bacterium BMS3Abin08. The sequence goes on along the minus strand of BDTA01000106.1, from coordinate 14,822 downwards.
TTAACCAAATAAATGTCGAAACAATGACTTCACCGGCAATACTACTATATAGAGCCCGTGTATAAAGTCAGTCTCTCTATCTGTCATTCCGGCAGTTCTTAAGCCGGAATCTATTCTTTTCAATAAGTTCTGGATATCCCGAAAGCGTTCGGGACATGACAGAAATAAGAAATGGCAGTTTATACACAGACCCTATATAAAGCCTGTGTATAAAGTCGAACGGTTGTCGTTATTCCGTCATTCCGGCTTGTCCGGAATCGTTCTTTAAGAAGGATTCCCGGCGCGCTTCACTTGCGGGAATGACAAATAACCGTAATTTATACACGGGCTCTGTCTAACCCATTTGCTTAAAGACCGTTCAGAAGGCAGGAGTGCCGAATAGACAAAATCCGGCAGTGGTATAGATTAAAACTGCCTGAGCAAGTCTGTGGATTGTCGGAAGGGGGGTGAGAGTAAAGCGATGAAGCAATCGTTGGTTCTTGCGTGGATTGCTGATTAAACATTTCTATATCAGATGGTTATCCACAGGTACTGATTACCTCTTTTGCGATCTTTTCAAGTGGAAGGACAATATCCACACCACCCCTTTTGATGGCCTCATTGGGCATTCCAAAGACCACCGACGTTTTTTCGTCCTGGGCGATTGTGAATGCACCTGAGTCCCTCATCTCTATCATCCCGCGTGCACCGTCGTCACCCATCCCGGTCATAATAACACCCACGGCATTTTTGCCTGCGTAGCGGGCTGCCGAACGGAACAGGACGTCCACAGAGGGGCGGTGCCGGCAGACTAACGGCCCGTCTTTAACCTCAACATAGTAACGTGCGCCACTGCGTTTGAGCAGTGTATGACGGTTCCCCGGGGCAATAAGCGCCCGGCCCCTGATTGCTGTGTCGTTATTGGCAGCCTCTTTGACCGATACCCTGCAAATACCATCGAGTCGCCTGGCAAAGGCGGTGGTAAAATGCTCCGGCATGTGCTGCACTATTACTATGCCTGGGGAGTCGATGGGGAGGGTTTCAAGAAAAACCCTCAGCGCCTCTGTACCGCCCGTTGATGCTCCTATAACAACAACCCGTTCGGTTGTCTGTGTCATTGCCTTTGATGTAGTCCTGGGAATAATGGCATCGGCTGTAAGCTTTGGTTCAATCTTCCGGGATTTTGTAAGTCGCCTCGGCCTTGCGATAGATGCCGCCTTCACCGCATCACATATGCGGATTCTTGATTCTTCCAGAAACTGTTTTGCTCCAATTCTTGGTTTCTGGATAATTTCAACTGCTCCGTATTCAAGGGCCTCCAGGGCTGTTTCAGATCCCTTTTCAGTGAGGCTCGAGCACATGACGACAGGAATGGGGTGCTGGCTCATAATTATATGCAAAAATCTGATGCCGTCCATACGCGGCATTTCCACATCCAGGGTGATAACATCCGGAATTGCATGTCTGATTTTCTCAGCAGCTATAATCGGGTCTGCGGCGGTGTCCATCACTTCTATCTGCGGATCTGAAGAAAGTATCTCTTCCAGTGTCTGACGGACTATAGCGGAGTCGTCTATAATAAGTACCTTGATTTTCTTTTTCATTTAAGATTCCTTGATAATGTTGGTTTTTTAACAAATCTTCCTTGTTTCAGACGTTTTAAAAGCACCTCGCCGGTGTGTGTATAGAATATAAGTTTACGACCCCGCAACCCCCCGGTATCGGAGATGATAAGATGGAGCCTTTCGTTTTTGATGACCTGTATGGCTGTTTGAATATTCTGTCTTCCTACGGTAAAGGTACCGGGTTTATCTCCCTGTAAAGATAAAGCATCTGCACCGCCGAATAGTTTAACCTCGATCTCACTGCGTTTAATACCATATTTATCAAAGCCTTCAATCATTTGCATGATGGAATAGTCGACATACTTAAACTCTTCCATGTAATGACTATCACAGTGTTTCGTATTCGTGCATTTTGGCAGAAATCCATGACAGATGGCCCCTATCTTGAGGCGGCGGCTGAACATCGTAACGGATACACAGGATCCAAGCACTGTTGACACCATGGTTGGCCTCTCTGCCGTATACATCTCGCCGGGTTTAAGATAAACAACAGGCAGTTTTGTTTTTAACGGGTTCACATCGGTTTCCTGTAGACCATTGGAGCAGCCTGGACTAAAGGGACGTTCAGGCCATGAAGCGTCTCGGAGTGTCCCATAAAGATATAGCCTCCGGGCCTTAAGTGACGGCAAAAGCGGTTTAACAGTATTTCCTGGGTCGGCCTGTCAAAGTAAATGATAACGTTGCGGCAAAAGATGATGTCCATAGGCTCTCTCATGCCAAAGTCACCTTCCATGAAATTCAATCTCCGGAATTTTATAACCGTCCTCAGTTCCGGTATGATTCTTATCAGTTTTTTCCCCCTGTCCTTGCCTCGCAGGAGATATTTCTTCCTGAATTCCATCGGTATCGGTTCTATTTTGTCATATTCGTAAATTCCAAGTTTTGCCTGCTCAAGCACTTTTGTTGAAATATCGGTGGCAAGGATCATGTAGTTAATTGCAGATCCGGGATGACTTTCAGCAAATTCACTCAAGACCATTGATAGGGTGTACGGCTCCTCGCCTGTGGAACAGCCGGCACTCCAGAGCATGAGTTTTTTTCTAATGCCCGAACCACGGGAGGCAATCAACTCGGGCAATGCCGTATGGAACAGATAATCGAAATGAGCAGGCTCCCTGAAGAAGTCGGTCTTATTGGTAGTGACAACATCAATCATGTGGATCAGTTCATTTTTAACCCCCCGAGGGCTGAACAGGTAGTCGCAGTATTCGCTGAATGACTCCATATCCAGGCAGCGCAGTCTTTTGCGGAGCCTTGCCTCAAGCATGGTCTTCTTTGAAGCCGACATTTTAATGCCGCACTCTGTTTGGATGAATTCGCCCAGACGGGTAAATTCCTTTGTTGACAAAGTCGTCTTAAATACGTCCTTATAGCCGTTATAGTCCATCTTCTCTTGATGCAAGGTAGAAATTAAGATAGTTGCTGCGGGTTTAGCTTTGTATGTTGCTATATATCCCTGCCTCTTCCCGTTCCACAGCCTGAACGAGCTTTGGGGCATCCAGAATCAGGGCCACCCTTCCGTCACCCAGTATGGTCGCCCCTGATACTCCTTCCATGTCTTTGTAGAAGCTGCCCAGTGATTTGATTACGGTCTGGTGCTCACCTATCACATTATCCACCACAAAACCGACCCTGCTGCCGTCCACCTCTGTTATCACTATTTGCTCTATGCCCGGGGCCTCTCTGTTTATCATGAAGTGTTCTTTCAGGCAGATGTATGGAACCAGTTCCCCGCGGACATTTGCCACATGCCGGCCGTGGGCCCTTGCCACGTCTTCACGCGACAGTTCCACGCATCCCTCTACAATCGAAAGGGGCAATACGAAGAATTCTCCTGCAACCTTCACCAGAAGACCGTCAATGATCGCCAGTGTGAGTGGCAGTTTCAGGGTAATAGTCGTCCCGGCGCCCTTCTTACTGTTTATGTCGATTGAGCCCCTGAGAGCTTCGATACCCCTTTTAACAACGTCCATTCCCACCCCGCGTCCGGATACGCCCGTAACGTTTTTTGCGGTGGAAAATCCCGGGGCAAAGATTAATGCAAACACCTCTTTTTCCGTCATTTCCAGATCATGCGAGACCAGTCCCTTCTCCAAGGCCATGGCCTTTATGGCCCCGGCATTAAGCCCTGAACCGTCATCCTCTATCCTGATCAGTACATTGGCGCCGGAGTGTATTGCCGAAAGATGTACCGTCCCCTGTCTCGGTTTCCCTGAACCCTCACGTACCCCGGGAAGTTCTATCCCGTGATCGATGCTGTTTCTGATCAGGTGCACAAGGGGATCGTTTAAGCGTTCGATTACCGTCTTATCCAGTTCCGTCTCTGCTCCCTCGGTCGTCATTACGACCTCCTTACCCAGTTCGTTGGAAAGGGTACGCACCAGACGTCTGAATTTACTGAACGTCGTCCCGATCGGAAGCATGCGGATGCTCATCGTGTTGTCACGGAGTTCGCAGGTCAAACGTTCCACCTCCTCTGCTATAGAGAGTAACTCGGGATCGTTTTGATAGGCAGCCGTCCGGCTTAAGCGGGACTGAACCGTCACCAGCTCACCCACCAGGTCCACAAGACTGTCCAGCTTACCTGAGGACACCCTGATGCTTGAGAGGGATTCCGCCTTCCGGCGGCTCTCTCTTACATCACTGACGTGCTGCTGTTCAATAAGCGCTGATTGGACCTTTCCGGTGTCGATCACTCCGGCATCAACCAGCATCTCTCCAATGCGTTTCTGGGAACTGAGCACTTTTTGAAGATCCTCATGTGTCAGATCGCCACGTTCAATCAGGATCTCTCCAAGCCTCTTGTAACCGGCTTCATTGTCCAGTCTTCCGTCATCATCGATGACATCGATGATCAACTCGCTGTCGTCCTCAACAAAGATAAACACGTCTTTTATGGCATTTATCCCTCGATGGGTGGTCAGAATCACATCCCAGTATGTGTAACAGGCCTCAGGATCAAAGTCTTCCAACAACGGGATGGCATCCGTCTGTGCCACCACCTTGCATTTACCGCTCTGGCGAAGCTCGTCAAGCAAGAGAACCGGATTTGTGCCTTTTGCGAAAATATCCCGGGAGGGGCGGAATCTGATACGGTAGGTGATGCTTTCTTCCCGGGTATCGGATGACGGGAGGCCTGTTGAACTAAAATCATCCTCTCCCGTTCTACTCGTAATCTGCTCAGGCATAACCCCTAAGGCGGCTTTCAGAGATTCAGGGGTCTTGTCGGAGGCAAAGAGTAATTTAAATCTTACGGTACCGGCAGTGACATCTTCAGAGATTGGATGGATCGATATTAATTCACCTTGTTTTTTGATCTTTGCCTTGATCTCGGAGAGTGCACTGTCAAAATCGGGAGAAGAGGCGACTGTGTCTATGCAGTATATCCTCTTGTTTTTCTTTATATTTGCTCTCAGTCTTTGTTCTTCATTTTCGGAGAGCACCCTGACAATAGCCTCATCGATCAGATCTGTCAGCAGCACCGGGCCCTCGGCATCCTCTTTTGTCTCTTCACTGCCTGGAATCAGCTTCTTGAGGGATGCCATGATCTCTCCGGCCATTACCTCATCCGTTGTCTCACCTCCATCAGAGGCGTCAAGCATTGTACGGATATGGTCACGGGCGGAGAGTGTCAGGTCGATCAACTCTTTTGTGACGGATATTTCCCCGTTCCGTACAAGATCGAAAACCGTTTCGATTTCGTGTGTAAATGCTGCAATGTCATCAAACCCGAACATGGCCCCTGAGCCTTTGATCGTATGCATTGCACGAAAGACGCGCCCGATAATTTCGATATCCTCAGGCGCATCTTCAAGCTCAAGCAGTGATGTTTCAAGCTCAGCCAGTAATTCATATGCTTCATCTCTGAAGGCTTCTCTATGTTTGTCCATCGCATGAACCTCCTTCCCGTCAGTTGCCATTTTCTATCCATAAGCAGCTTTTGTTGATAGTAGAGGCACAACCTACATGGCGGGAATATCCGGCATCCTCGATTGCCTTTTTGAAAATCTCCGGACGTTTGTCCGTTATCGTCAGGAGTTTGTTTAATTTCTGTGAGGAATGACAGGCCGAACAGAGAAGTTGCAGGCAGGACAGGTCAACCGATGTCACATTTTCGAGATCGATAAATACGTGATTTACACTATCCAGTGTCCTCATCAGGGATACCCTCAGTTTATCCGAATGCTGTACGGTCAGTTCACCGGCAAAAGTCAACCTTTCTATATCACCCGACTGTTCAACCTGTAGTTCCATTGTTCGTTTCCTCCTTTTAGAGAAGCATGTATAGTTATTATTTTTATCTCACAAATTTTTTTGTAGTAGTTATCAACTGTTCAGGTGTAAAGGGTTTTACTATCCAGCCGCTGGCGCCTGCCTGCTTGCCTTCCTGTTTCTTTGATTCCTGAGATTCCGTCGTCAGCATAAGCACGGGTGTGAATTTGTATCCGGAGTTACTGCGCAGTTGTTTTATGAATTCAATCCCATCCATCTCCGGCATATTAAGATCAGTGATTACCATATCAATCTTTGTGCCATTCAGTTTATTCAGCGCATCCCTTCCATTTATTGCGGTAATCACTTCATATCCTGCATCCTTTAAAGCAAAGGATACGAGCTGTCTCATGGAAGCTGAGTCATCTACTATTAAAAGAGTTTTTGCCATGTTTAATTCCCCTTACCGACTTTATCGAGCATGTTCTTCATTACATCTCTTTCTGCCTCCATTGTATACATATTTTCAAGCCATGCCGCACCGCCGTTACCTTGTGCTTCATGAATCTTCTCACTCATATTCCTGATCTTTTGAGTTGTTTTTTCCAGGTCTGATTTAAACGAGAGCAGTGGTTCAATCACATGCTCTATGCGCTGCCTTGTTATGTCCTGAAACTGCATGGAGATGATAATGCTACTTATATCCTTTGCAAGGGATTCGGTTTCCGCAGTGAGTTCTTCAAGCTGTTTTTTTGCATCATTCATCACGCCATCTATCTCTTTCAGTGTATCTTCCACGACCATTTCAGCCTCCGAAGACAACGCATTACTCTCGGAGGTGCTCTTTTCCGTCTTTAAATAGATATCCTTCATGTCTGTTTCAACCTTTGTAATGAGTTTTCGTATCTCATCTGCTGCGGCATTTGACCTGTCGGAGAGTTTTCTTACCTCGTCTGCAACAATGGCAAATCCCCTTCCATGCTCTCCTGCCCTTGCTGCCTCGATAGCTGCGTTAAGGGCAAGGAGGTTTGTTTGTTCCGCTATGTATTCGATCTCCGAGACTATCTTTCTTATGTTCTCAGCATCTTCAATAATCAACTCCATACCCGCAAGGGTCTGTTCAACAACGGTAGCAATGCCTTTCATGCTCTCTATTACATCCGAGAGGGCCTTCTTGCTGAGGTCGAGAAGGGCACCCTTGCCGTCTTCATCGTCTCCTGCAAACCTGCTGAAGGCACCTGATGCCTTCCTTGCCTGGTTCCGGGCCCTCTCGACGATGTTCATGAACCGGTCGCCTATATCCAGGGCTGCAGATTCCGTCTGTTGTATTACCTCTGTCAGCTGGTTGGTCAATACAGGCATGAGCTGTGCCCTTTCAAGAAGGAACCCCGTCATGGGCACCACCGTCTCTTCTATCTCCGAGAGGTGTCTCTTTTCCTTTTTCAGGTAGTTATCCTCTAAGCTTTTCAGATTTTTCTTCATTAATTGATAGGTTATTGAAATGAAAGCAGCGTATATGGCTATGTTTACAAGAACCCTTATCGTCCTGTGCTCTATCATGGATGCTGCGGTAACGCATAAAAAGACCAGGAAAATTTTCCCATATAACTTCAAGTTACGTTTCATAGCAGCATACCTTTTTTATACCCGTAGTCCTTTTAGATGTTGCTCCGGTTTTTTTATTTAAGTATACCTTCGGACAATTAATAAAAAAACTTTAATTCGGGTCTGTGTATAAATTACAGTTATTTGTCATCTGTTATTAGTTATTTGTCATTCCGGCTTGTCCGGAATCCTTCTTAAAGAGCGACAACTGTTCGACTCTAAGTAAAAAGTCTCACATGGATAAAGGAGGAGGTTAAGAGAATCGAGTCTTTATTGTGACCCGGGAAATTACCCCCTATACTCCGACCCCCCGGCAGACATCTAACTGCCCGACTCATGTGCGACGGTCAGTTCATCCGAGGAAAAGACCCTGTCGATATCAAGGATAATAATGAACTGTTCGTCACATTTACCCATACCCTTAATGAACTCCGTATCTAAACGTCTCCCTATCCTTGGAGGTGGCTCCATCTGGTCGGCTTTCAGCTCAAATACCTCCTGTACCGAATCTGCAAGGGCACCAATAACCGTGGTATCTCCGTCGAGGGGTACCTCTGCTATGACTATGCAGGTGTTTACCGTCTTCTCCGTCTTCGACATTCCAAACTTCAGTCGAAGATCAACTACAGGAACCACGCTACCGCGGAGGTTTATCACACCACGCATGAACTCCGGGGTTCCGGGCACCTTTGTCACTGTCGTGAAGTCCATCACCTCCCGGACCTTGGATATGTCCAGGGCAAACACCTCGTCACCCAGTGTAAAGGACAGGTACTGGGTGGTCTCTATCATTGCAGCTACGCTCATGTTTCCTCCTTTAGAGTTGTATGTTGCGTATTCTATCTACGTGTTTTCATTAAAGAGCAGATTGATAACACACAGTAATATTTCAGAAACTTTCAAACTCCTTGTCCCTTTCATCTCCGTTGCCCTCACTGCCCATGTCAAGGGCGACGCCTACAGGGTCGTCTTCTGCTTTAACCCGGGCCGGGGGTTTTTTACCCGGCAAATGGTATGCCGTTTTTTTATGAGCTTTTTGGGTCGGCTTTCTTTTATGCCTGATTTTTAAGCCATCGGTGCCGTCGGTTTTTATGAGTGAAGCTACAGAGGCTTGGAGTTGTTCCGCCTGGGAGGACAACTCCTCGGAAGTCGAGGCCAGTTCCTCCGAGGCCCCGGCGTTCTGCTGTATCACCTGGTCCAGCTGCTGGATGGCCTTGTTTATCTGTTCGGCCCCGGTATTCTGCTCGTTACTCGCCGCACTGATCTCCTGTACCAGCTCGGCCGTCTTCTGGATGTCGGGTACGAGCTTTTCAAGCATCTCTCCAGCCTTCTCAGCTACCTCTACACTTGTGCCGGATAACTCGCTGATCTCCGCCGCCGCGGTCTGGCTCCGCTCTGCAAGTTTTCTCACCTCTGCGGCCACCACTGCAAAGCCCTTGCCGTGCTCACCCGCCCGCGCCGCCTCGATAGCCGCATTCAGCGCCAGGAGGTTGGTCTGTCTTGCTATCTCTTCGATGATCGATATCTTCTCCGCTATCTCCTTCATGGCGTTGACGGTTTCTGTTACAGCCTTCCCGCCCTCCCGGGCATCCCCGGCGGACTTGACCGCGATCTTCTCCGTCTGCTGTGCGTTGTCGGCATTCTGCCTGATATTGGAGGCCATCTGCTCCATCGACGATGACGCCTCCTCAACCGAGGAGGCCTGTTCTGTCGCCCCCTGTGAGAGTTCTTCTGAACCGGCGCTCATCTGCCGGCTTGCGGCTGCTACAGTATCGGCCACCGTTTTTACCTCGCCCAACACCCCGGTAACGCTGCGAGTGACCATGACACCCATAAGTAATCCAAAAATCAACGAGATAATACCGGCAATCAGCATTCCCTTTACAGCCGTCTCCTCATCATTATCAGCCCTGAGTGTCGATTCCCCGGTGAATTTTTCAACCTTCATTAAGAATTTTTCAATCTCTTTATCGATGGCGTCTTCGTCTTTTTCTATCTTTTCTGCAATGGTCTCGGCCTCGTGGAGGTTTCCCTGTTTAATCATCCGGAATGCCTCCATTACATCCTTCTCAAAGCCGGAGTGTTTTTGTTCGATGGTCTTCAGGTGTTGATCTATTTCCCGGAATTCGCTCCGGGCGTTGGCCGTCTTAGCCTTTTTTGCCGCCTCTTTAGCAACTTCCTTTGCCTTTGTAATCGCTTCATCCGATAGCCTGGAGAGTTTTGCGAATTCATCCTCAGCGGTCTTGAGACCCGCTACGGCAACTTTTTTTGAGGCCAGCACCTCCCCATATCGTAACGCACGTTCAAACCATATTGCCTGCCCCAATTGGTTGTTTGCAATTTCAGTGATCTTGCCGGTCAGCGGGATGTCTTCTTCAGCGATTCCCTTTATTTCATCTCCTATGCTTCCCATCTTGATAATGCCGAACCCGGTGGATATTGCAAGTAAAAGCAAGAGAACGGATACCGTTCCAATTATCCTTGTCCCTATTTTCATATTGTCTATCAGTCTCATCCTGCCGCCTCCTTATAGTTTTTCCAGATTTTCCAAATTGAAATAGCAAAAGGAATGCCATACGTCCAAGCCGTGTTAACACGTTGATTTTAAAGGGGTTGCTTATTTGAAGGGATCGGAAACTTGTGGAAACCTCTCCATAGTTATGGAATGGTTTCCCGAGGTAACGCTATACGCTTTTATCTTTGTAAGAAGGGTTTTATAATCTATCTGTAATATTGACGCTGCCTTTGTTTTATTACCCTTGGTCAGATCCAGTGCATGTTTGATGGCCTTTTTCTCTACCTCCCTTGCAGCCATAGCGGAAAGCTCTTTAAGAGGCAATACACGGGACGTATCATTAAATCCGCATTTGTCTTCCGTTAAAAAGTCTAAATGTTCCGGTCTTACTATACCGTTGTCGGAAAAGAGAACAGCCCTTCTGACCACATTTTTTAACTCTCTCACATTGCCTGGCCATGGGTATTGCATCAAAATGGTGACGGCAGTGTCTGATATTTCCCTTGTCTGTTTGTTCAACTCTGCGCCGGCTTCTGTAAGAAACCTGTGGGCAAGAAATGGTATGTCTTCAATCCTTTTCCTTAATGGTGGAAGGCTGATTATGAACTCACCGAGCCTGAAAAACAAATCTTCCCTGAACTTCTTTTCCATTACATTCCTTTTTATCTCCGTATTGGTTGCAGCAATAATTCGGACATCCGTATGTATGGGTTGGGTACTGCCCAGGGGATATGTCTTCTTTTTTTCGGCCACGCTGAGAAGCTTACTCTGCATAAAAGGGGACATATTCTGTAATTCATCTATCAGTATAGTGCCACTATCAGCGACATCAAAGAACCCTTTTTTCTTTTTCTCAGCCCCTGTAAAGGCGCCTTTTTCATGTCCAAAAAGCTCGCTTTCAACGAGGCTCTCCGGTATTGCGCCCATATCAACCGTAACAAACGGCTTTTCAGCCCTCTTGCTTAAATTATGTATGGTTTGGGCAACGATGGATTTTCCAGTGCCTGTCTCTCCCTGAATAATTATGGAAAAATCGCTCTGCGCAACCTGTTTTATCTGTTGAATAATCCTTTTCATGGCATCACTTCTGCCCAACAACCACTCGAGGGATGTCTCTACGGCGGTATTAAGCCTCTTTACAGCCCTCTCTAATTCCAACTTTTCAACAGCCCTGTTCAGGGTTAAGACAATGCTGTCGGTTGAAGGTGATTTGACTATGAAATCATACGCTCCAAGTTTTATTGTCTCTACCGCAGTAGGAATATCACCATATGCAGTTACTATGATAATCGGGATTTCAGGGTCAATCTTTTTCAGTTTCCGCATGGTCTCAATGCCGTCCATATCCGGCATTTTAAGATCAAGGAGTACCGAGTCGGGCCTTTCTTTCGGAAAAATCTCTAAGGCATCTCTGCCACTGGAAGCCTCGATTATAGAGAAGTCTTTGCTTTCCAGGATTTCACGTAAGAGAAGCCTTATGAGCTTTTCATCATCTATGATCAGTATCTTCTGCATGAGAAATCAATCCACTGAGTACGGAAAATCAGAGATTAAACGGAATGGATATTGCTTGTATATGAGTGGGTGTGAATAAGTAGTTATACTTGCCCCCCTGGAAACGTCACAGATTCCACTCTTGAAAAACAATAGAGTCTTTTACTTTTCAACCACCACCAGCAGAGTTTCAACAGCGCCCATCTATACGAATTTGTGCTTAATGCTTAATATATTATCGGCCAATTTCAGTACAACTTTAATCTGTCAGACAATAACGGCAAGTAAAGTAAAGACAAAGACTGTGAGAGACCTATGTAACGGTTCATATATTGAGGAAGGCTATATTCAGGAGGCTGTCAGGGGAGAGTTTTCTATCTCAAGTGTGCCTTGTAAAATAAGACTTTACAGGGGCTTGAGCAGTGTGTGTGGAAACTCGCTCGCACCGTTCTTAGAGATCGACGAGAGCGTAAGCTCCCCGATCCACCTGTCCCTTTAAGATCAAGTAAAAAACTGAATGTTTGAACCTCTATCCACGTTGCCTCAAAAAGAAATCTTGATGGAATAATACTTTACAAATGAGCCGTATAATGTTAGTATAACAATACGTATATGATAGATGATTGGAGGTAATTATGAAAACAAAATTAACATTACGCCTAAATGAGGATTTGATTAAAAATGCTAAGGAATATTCTGCCAAGAGTGGTAAACCTATTTCAAAAATAGTTGCTGATTTGTTCACTGTGATAAAGAATGAAAAATTGAGAAAGAAGTATAAGATAACACCTGCTGTGAAATCTTTAAAAGGAATACTACGTGGTAAGAAAATAGATGAATCTGATTACAAAAAACATTTAGAAGAAAAACACTTATGAAAGTTCTTTTTGATACGAATATTATTCTTGATGTTTTATTAGATAGAGAACCATTTGCAGAAGAAGCAACGTATTTGATGACTAAGGTGGAGAAATCGGAAATAATAGGATACCTGGGTGCAACTACTATAACAACAATATACTATCTTTTACAAAAGAGTCTTGGGAATGAGATAGCGGCAAATAAAATTGAAACATTACTATCCATTTTTGAAATTGTCCCTGTAAACCGTATAATTTTAGAAGACGCATTAAAATCAAAATTTTCTGATTTTGAGGATTCGGTTTTGCATGTGGGAGCATGTCATTTAGGTGTTGAATATATAATTACAAGGGACACAAAAGGGTTTAAGAAATCCGAGATACCGATATTTAATCCGGTTGAATTTATAAATGTGTTGGATACTATAAATGAATAAGGGTGGGTTTTCTTAACCGTCTGAATTAACCATTTTCATAAGATTTATGGCAATCTGCACTGATAAATTTCCGACTGTTCTTGCTCTGTGCCTGATCTCATTTTTCGGGTTAACAGGCATTGCTAAAGGGTTTGAGGGTCCTCTTAATATAAGAAATAGCCTTCCTTTATTCCTGTCAGCCGGGAGCCCGTCAATTATTTCTGCTGAATGTAAAAACGCTCTGAATCTTGATTTTACATATTCAAGCACATATCTTGTTGATACATCAAATGAATGGTCTTTTAAGATGGATTTAGAGACTGCAGTTATGGATATTCAAGTAAGAAAACTTTTTGGTGATTCAATGGAGCTAAGTCTTGACCTGCCGGTTATCAGCTTTAACAGTGGGATTATGGATGGTTTTTTAAAGGTATATCACGATGCCTTTGGATTCCCTGATTATGGTAGAAGTAAAAGGCCCCTTAACGATTTTTTGTTTGAGGTCACTCATAACGGTAGTACGGTTATTCGAGGCAAATCTGGTGAGATAGCATTAGGTGATTTGAAGATCGGGATAAAAAAAGCGCTCTATATCGGAGACCCTTATATAAGTATCTACGGATTCATCGAGTTTCCCACGGGAGATCCCAAGGGCGGTTATGGAAACGGGGCTCTGGACGGAGGTATTGCCTTGCTTGTAAATAAAGGTCTTGGTGACAGGTTCATGACATATCTCAATGCAGGTGTTGTCTTTACCGACAGTTTCAGGGCTGAACAGACGGTCAGTCTGAGAGACTATCTTTACGGTGGGGTAGGTCTGGAGTGGCTTTATTCCAAAAGGATTTCACTTAACACGCAGTTTTTTATTCAAGGGTCACCTTTTAGAAAGACAGGTATCAGAAGCATAGATGAGGTTGCTACGATTCTGAGCTTTGGCGGCAGATACAGTATTAATCCAAAATCAGCTCTGGAAATTTCTTTCTCAGAGGACACAAATACTGCCGGAGCCCCTGATTTCATGGCCGGCATTGGATATAGTTATAGATTTTAAAAACCACAGTGCTCCCGTGTCTGCTTGTGCATGGCAGCCTGAAGTTCACTCTGGATATTCAATGTTTTTGTGTGTCTTGGTTTTTTGTGTCTTGATGACATAATTATTTGCGAGGATGCCGGCTGAATACCCCGATCTTTGATCGGGGGCTTCACTGCTTAACCGAATCTTTTTTTCATTACCTCTATTATCTTTCTGACTCTGTGTTTGTAAGTATGCTCCCTTAGCACCCTGTCTCGAGCACTCGCTGCAATCTTTTTGCGTTCATCTCCATGGTTGAGATAATATTTTACAAGCTCCGGGATCTCTTCTTTGTCTTTATACGTAATTACTTCCTTTCCCACATCAAAGAGTTCTTCAATTGCACTTTGGTGATCTGTAAGTAGAAATGCACCACATGCCGGCACATCAAAGACCCTCTGATTCACTGCCTCCCTCATCTGAAGGCTTGTAGCGTTGAAGTTGATATCAGTTGCGTTATAAACAAGTGGAAGCACGTCATAATAATTTACCTTCTTCCTTAGATCATAGGAATCATCGAGCAATTCCTTCCATCCATCATCGCCGTATATAACAGGAGAGAATTCACCGAGCCTTCTGACCGCCTTTAAACGATGGATCATGGTGGCCCTCCAGTAAACCGCTGCCTCCAGTGCTCCCAGGTCTTTTTCTGAAAGTTCATTTAATCTCGCAACAGTACGTGCATCCTGTAAATTCAGGACTTCTCCAAAGGATATCCTTTTTTTGGAGAGCAGTCGGGCCATCTCTTCGACAATTTCGTTGAATCCCTCTGGAATTTTCCTGACCTGCCATCTGTAGGCATCTACCATGGAGTTGCCGACAAAGGCCGCCTGGCTGTAATATCTCCTGTATGCCTTTTTGGAGAGTTTTATAGCTTTAAATATGCTTTCATCAGCTGCAAGAGGGAGCTTATAGACATTACTGAAGCCAATGGAAATCATATCATGTCTGTATGAGTCATCCCAGAGGAAAAGTACCACATTATCTGATCCCTTGTTTTTGATTGCACCTACAATAATGCTGGGGCTGTCCACATACCATATT
>BDTA01000105.1 GCA_002897935.1 bacterium BMS3Abin08 | reverse complement strand
GATGATGCTGAAGGGCTCTTCCTCTGTGCCGACCTCGATCCCGGACGTTGCCTTTACATGGAAAAGGCCCTCCTTTGGAGGAAAAAAGAACTGTTTGGGCGGGATGATGGTGCGCAGAAACTCGAGGGCCACCTTTGAAAACCGTGAGTAGGGCCTGAAGATGTATGTCTCCCTGCCCTTTTGCTCGGGCGCTATCAGTCTGTAATTCCTGTTTACAGCATCAAGGAACCGGGGGAGCCTCTTCTTTATCAGAGTCTTGAAAATCATGCCCTATTGCAAATGTTATCAGAAAGCACAGACGATGTCAACCGGAGGAAACTTTTTCCGGGAATGACACACTTTAAAATCAGACTCTCCGGCCAAAGGCCGGGGCTTTAGGCAGGGTGCATTGTAAGGGCAGGCTTCCGGCTGACATCACCTGAGTTGTGTTATTATAACAGCATTCCATCATCCTGGAGACAGACATGAATCTCAGGGAACTTGTTTATGACCTTCAGAATTTTTATGCCCTCAGCATAAAGGCCCCTTTCGGGGTCTTCCGAAAACCCTTCTATCTGCGGGAAACCATCGAACAGATGGACTACGCCGGCTCCGGCTCCTTCTTCCTCATTATACTCGTCTCTTTGTTTATCGGCATGGCTCTCTCCCTCCAGATCTCTGCTGAACTCTCTGTGCTGGGGCTGAATATGTATACAGGCAAGATCGTCGGTGTTGCCATAATAAGAGAAATAGGTCCTGTTGCTATAGCCCTCAGTTTTGCTGGAAGGGTCGGTTCCGGCATGGCTTCTGAAATCGGATCAATGGTTCTCGGGCATCAGGTGGATATAATCCGGGTATTCGGTGTTGATCCCGTAAAAAAAATTGTAACCCCGCGCGTGCTGAGTGCCATTGTTATGCTTCCTGTGCTGACAATCGTGGGAGATGCGGTTTCATTGTTCGGAGGATACTATATAGCCGTGTTTGTAAGTCATCAAAGTGGCTCATTATACTGGAGCCAGATCAAGGACATTATGGACTTCAACAATATATTCTCAGGGATTGCAAAACCCTTCATATTCGGCTACCTCATCGCCTGCATAAGCTGCTACATGGGGCTTTCGACAAGGGGTGGGGCGAGGGGCCTCAGGAGGGCAACCACCACATCCGTTGTGCTGTCGACCATAATGATAATTGTAACTGATTTCGCACTTACAAGGATTCTCATGTTTATCCTGGGCATGCGGGTATGATCGAATTCAGTAAAGTAAGCCTGTCCTTCGGGGAGAAGGTGGTCCTTAACGAAGTGAGCTTCAAGGCTGAATTCCATGAAAAGGTCGCCATTTTGGGAGGCAGCGGAGAGGGGAAGACAACCATACTGAAACTCATTCTCGGCCTCATCCATCCGGACAGTGGAAGCATTTTAGTCGATGGCCGGGATATTACGGTCCTTAATGAATCGCAACTGCGTGATATAAGAATGAAGTTCAGCATAGTCTTTCAGGAGGGCGCCCTTTTCGACTCACTCAACGTGTTTGAAAACGTGGCTTTCTGCCTCAGGGAATACTACAACTTTTCCGAAGAGGAACTTGAAAAAAAGGTCAAGGAGATGTTGAGAAGGGTTGGTATAGAGGAGGCATTGTATCTTATGCCCGACGAGTTAAGCGGGGGTATGCAGAGGCGTGTAGCCATTGCCAGATCCCTTGCCGCCTGTGAACCGGAGATGATCCTTTATGATGAACCCACCACAGGGCTTGACCCCCTGTCAGCGGAAAACATCTGCAGCCTTATCAATGAACTCTCAGCGGGAACCCCGCCCCAACGCAAAGGCGTTATCGTGGTAACACACAAAGTGACGGACGCAGCACGAATAGCAGAGAGGTTTTTATACCTCAAGGCTGGTAAAATAGAGTTCGACGGAGATATTAATGAACTCGTATCTACGGAAAACAGGCAACTGCAAACGTTCATAAATGAACTCATACTGTTGAGAGGTGATGCATGTATAACCACAAAAAAGCCCTGAACTGGGCCCAACTCAAGGTAGGCATCGTGGTAACAACGGCCCTCCTTGTGCTTTTTATAACCGTACTATTTGCAGGCAACATCGGGGAACTCTTTGCCCCCAAGACAAAAATACACGCAACATTCAAGGATGTCAAAGGACTGCGAAGAGGAGCACCGGTCTGGTTCTCCGGCATTGAAATAGGCTCTGTCAGGTCCCTTGAATTCATACCTCAGCAGAAGATAAGGATCACGATGGCCATAAAACCCGAAACACTAAAATATATCAGGAAGGACTCTGTTGCGACCATCCTTACACTCGGGCTCCTTGGAGACAAATATGTGGAGATAAGTCCCGGGTCCAAAGACTCCCCCCTCATCGGCCCGAATGGAACGATCACCGGCCTTTCGCAGATCGAATTAAAGGATATTGTAGAGACGAGCCAGGAATCCATAAGGAGGATCTCCGACTTCGTAAGCATGCTTGAAGAGATTCTCAAAAAAATTGAAGGAGGCAAAGGCACGGTTGCCAAGTTTCTCAAAGACCCCGCCATATATGACAACCTGCAGGAGACAGCGGAGAACCTTAACGAACTGAGCAAAAACCTCACCTCCGGAACCGGAACTGCAGGCAAACTCCTGACGGATAACACACTTTACCTCGATCTCTCGGCATCCGCCAAGGATGTAAGACTCTTTACCTCTTCCCTTAAGGAGTCGGAAGGGACTGTTTATAAGCTGATCAAGGACCCTGCCCTCTATGATAGTTTTCTGAGTACATCAACGTCCCTTCAAAGGTTTGCAGAAGATCTCGAAAAATCAGAGGGCTCCCTGAAAAAATTCATCGAAGACAAGAGTCTTTACGAGAATATAAATTCCGTTACCCGCAAAATGGACATTATCCTCTCCAGGATCGACAGGGGAGAGGGATTGATGGGGAGCCTGCTTACAGAAGACAAGCTCACAACTGAACTGAAAAACACGCTCGATGAACTGAATAAGCTGATAAGAGACATAAGGAAAAATCCCCATAAATATTTCAAGTTCAGCATATTCTGAACCCGGTTCACGGTCATATGAAAAATCCGGGTTGCCCTGCCCTGCAACGGGTTCGGAGCCTGCCGTGAATTTCTTCCAGGGATGACAACTTATGATTCGGGCAATAAACCCTGAGGGGTAGACAAGGCTTCCCTAAGGCTTCAACCCTCCTGCAGCCTGCAGATGGGCCTACGACATGAAAGTGGGGAAACTCAGGCAACACGATCTTCCCAGTAGTCCTCAAAGCGACCGGATTTCATCATGCAACGCAAAGCGATAATGGCGTTAGCGCCACGGACTGACCATTCCATGCCAGAGTGTTTCAATCGTTTACCGATCACTGTCTTACATCCAGCTTCAACCACGCCAGAGCCTACAAAAAGACCGTCAGCACGATAGCCGGCATAGCGCATTCGCTCTTTGTTTTTCTGCAAATAGGCGATTTCCTGTTCGGCCTTCTTTTTTGCATCAGGGTTTTTGGGAAGTTTCTTGAGGGCTCGCTGAACAATTATTTCTATCCGACCTTCATCAAGCAGGCTCCAAAAACGGATACGGTTTTGTGCCACCTTTTTTTCATCTGGAGCAAACAGTATCTTGCACAGGTCGGAAACGTGCTGGCGGGCATGATAAAGGTCAATGATCTGAGTCGCTCCGGGGAAGTGCATATCGGTCAGGTTCTTGATCCACGCCGCAGCATCGCCCAAAACCACGACCCGTTTTGCATTGTCCAGTTCCCTGCGTATAGCTTCAGTATAAATTCGCCAGCCAAATTGTTCCGCCGTCTCTATTGCTCCTGCAAAACTCGTCGAGTCAGGATCACGCACAGGAAATCCTTTTGAATCAGTGCTGGTTTGAGTGAACACGCATCCGAGCTTGACCTCCCGGGTTTTGGCTGATCCATCAGTATGTTTGCCTTTACGCCCCTGAAGCTCGGTCTTGGTCATCGGTACGCCGGTGCCGTCTGTACATACGTAGATTATCGAAATGTCTTCCCCCTTCCTCACCGGCTCTTCCTGCCGCAGGATATCCTGGCGCTGACGCTTTGACCACTGCTCCATGTCTTCTCCGATTCTTTCAGCCACTCTCTCTACCTCCTTGGCGCTGACGTTTATTCCAGCATAGACTCTCAGGTCCTCACAGCCATCCTTGAACGTATTACGACTTCCCGCACGTGCCATCATTCTGCGCAGGCCAGGGGATCGCATTGTACCCACCACATCTAATTCTTCATCTCCAGGGTATCGGCTCTGCCCGCAAATCGGACATTCAAACATCGATCGACGGTATTCAACAGGCCCCAAAATTGTCAATAAAGTCTTTCCCTTTAGCCCTTTACCGTCCATTGTCGCTCCACATGAACACTTCATCGGAGCCTCTCGCCTACCACAGCCAATACCCCAAATCAATTCGCCCAGCGCCTTGGCTCCAGCTCTCAGAACTGCTGCCCGAATCGCCCCCTCCCATGACTCAAGATCACTATGCTTTTGCTGAGCCGCTTTCTGCAGAATCCGGCTTACTTCTTTATCTTGTTCGATAACGACTTCTGCTGTTTTTTTTATCATCTCCTTCTGAGATAATCATATCGCTTATCTTTTCTCCAATACAGATCAGCTCTGCACTAAGCTCCTGATAACGCCGAAACGCCTTGATTTGTTTGCGGTAGACCTTTACCAGTTCAGGGTTGCTCACGCGTCTGGATACAGTCTTCTTTTTTTCCTTGTAGGAATACAGAGCATACGGCCCTCTTCGAACTTTGGAACCGTCCGCCTTAACAGTCTCCACAAATTGCTCAACCACGCTGCCACGGCGTATCTGTTCTAAGGCGGTTATTTCTTTAAGAATTTCATCTCGTCTGATTCGAAGTCCTTGCAGTTGTGTCATTTTTATCCTCCCTGGTTTATAAATGTAGTATATTATACTACAACTTTAACGAGAAAAAAAAGACTTTTTCCCTCATACCCACTTTCATGTCGCAGGCCCTGTGCCAGGACGCAGATTATTAGATTGACTAACAGTTGGAAAATCCCTTAAAATCAACTAAGCGCCCATAGCTCAACTGGACAGAGCGACGGACTACGGATCCGTAGGTTGGGGGTTCGAATCCTCCTGGGCGTGCCATAAATTACCTTTCAATTTAAGGCCTTAGCCACAGATACCCTCTCTTTATTTTTTCCCTGGCCACGGTATAAACCGCGGAACTCTCTTCATGTACCGAAGGTATTCCTCTCCAAAGCGTTTAATGAACCGTCTCTCCTCTGTCAGGATCCCGAACAAGAAGTACAGATCTGCAAGGACCGTTACGGTAAGTCCGTTTCTTGTGATATCGGGCTCAAAGGTGAATATTATGATACCGGCAAGATAGAGGGGATGTCTCACTATGCCATATGTTCCATCCTGGATCAGCAGGGTTCCCCTAATGCCCTCTATATCACCCAAAACAGGCCGTTTCCGGAGAAAGGCGCTAACCTGCCGTAATCCGGTGAACTCCATACCGTCAATCACCCTGAAGGTCATGACGCCGAATATTAAACCCCCGAACTGAATTATGTGCATGGACCACCGGAATAGAGGAGGACCTTTATAAAGAACAAGATCCTCAAGGGAGTGGATATACCTGAAAGACAGGGTAACGATAACGACACTGAAAACGGTATACAGAAACCTGTAACACCCCCTCACAAACTCTTCCCCGAGCAAATCTGCAACCGCCAGCTTCACTCGCTCCCTCACACAGAGGCTATGAAGAAAGGCAAAGACCAGGAAGGCACCTATTATCCGTAAAACTTCCATATTACACCTCTACAATGCACCTTGACGAAGGCCCCGGACTTTGGTCGGGGATGAAGGCAAGGAATGTAATTAGTGTCTGTGTATAAAACCGAACGATAGTCGTTTTTTCCGTCATTCCACGAAAGCGTTCGTGGAATCGTTCCTTTAGAAGGATTCCCGGCTCCCGAATGCGTTTGGGATTGCGGGAATGACTGATGACTGCAATTAATCAAATTCTACTTACATTGGCAAGCTCCGGCCTATGGTCGGAGAGCTTGACTGATTATATCATTATACCTCAGGCCCTTTCCGGCCCCCTTTCCCTAATGTGTGATGGACTTTTTACGAGTCCATCTATGTTAAAATATTTAAAATGCAAAAAAAAGAAAGGAACCACCATCATGGCTGATTACAAGGAATTCACAGAAGAAGAGGAGAGGATATAAGACAGGGAAATCAAAAGGCTCAGGGAAAAACTGCAGAGGGGTTTGTCGTTTGATGATACCTGTTCTACTATAGATACGGAAGATGCGGAACTTCACTACAGCCAGGGCTTGAGCTTTGAAATGATCGCAAGCAGTTTAAAGATTGAAAAGGAGCAGATCGAGGCAATCCACGAGATAATGATCGATGACATAATGCATACGGTAAACCGCGAGGGAGGCAGTGACAGTGACAGGGGGGATGCCACGTATCACTAAAATATCAGTCAAGCGGCTCCCGGACAAACGACGACATCGATAAGGAATAATTCTATCTTGCAGCTATTGACAATAAGGGCTTTGTCGGTTATAATGAAACCGTTATTCTTACTAAGAATAATGGGGTGGTGGTTAGACTTGCACAGATCATATATGCCACCATATTTGGGTGTCTCACTAAGAGGGGAGAGTATCACAACCTGTAATGTTCCCGATCCCGATCTAAACAATCGGCGCCTTTCAAATCACTCGATCTCTATTTCTGTCCCCGTAAACAGACATAATCTCTGGGCAACTAACGTTTCTTTTAAAAACCTATAGCAAGGAGAACTATATGGTTGCTAATAAAAAAATCTTCCTCATCTTGCTGTTTTTCCTGTTAGCCATTGTCTTTTCGCCCTCTGCCGGATATTCCAAGAATCTGATATGGGGAGGCTGCGGAATTACCAAGAAGGCTTTTATGGCTGAGCTTTCCAAGGCCTACGAAAAAAAGACGGGCATAAAGATCCACCTCAAAGGCGGCGGAGCGACTTACGGGATCAGGGCTGTCGGGATCGGCAGGATAGACATAGGGGGCTCGTGCAGGCATAAAATCAAGGGGGATATACTTGAGAGGAACACAAGGCTTATTCCCGTCGCCTGGGATGCCCTTGTTGTCATCGTAAACAAAAAGAACAGGCTAACCAATATAACGACAAAGCAGTTAAAGGATATCCTTCTCGGTAAGATAACCAACTGGAAACAGATCGGCGGACGGGACAGACCGATAAAGCTGGTTATCAGAAAAAGCAAAATAAGTGGTGTATCCTATATGTTAAGAGAGATGGTGTTCGGGGATGCCGATAAAGACTTCAGGCCTGATGCCATCATTAAAAAGAGTTCCGGCCCCGTTGAAAAATATGTAGAGAAGGACCTGGATGCCATAGCAGTTTCGGGCATATCGAGCGCCCGTAAGAGAAAGGGGTTGAAGTTTCTTAAATTAAACGGGTTGGCTCCTACTAAGAAGAATATCGGCACGGGGAAGTATCCGCTTGTAAGACCACTGTACCTCACTGTCGCGCTAAGGCCGTCAAAAATGGTGAGAGACTTTATAAAGTTTGCACTGAGTGATGAGGGACAGGCAATCATATCGAAACAGGGTACGGTAAACCTTAAGGAAAAGAACGGGACACATTAGATGCAGGATACCGGCAATTATTATTTAAGAAAGGAGAATCAGATATGCCTACAGACATAAAAGGGATGGGGATAAAAGCCAAGTTGACTATTACCACGCTGCTGTCTATAACTATAATTGTTTCTGCAATTGTTGGCTACTATGCTTATTCAATGGGCAAGAGATTAACTGTTCTTCAAAACCAGAGGAATAGATTTTATACCGTTTCAGTGGCATCAAAGGCCCTGGATGCAATGTTAACGGATGATATCAAGATCCTTAACACGATTACCCGGGAAGTAAAAGCCTCTTCCAAGGATATAAAATACAGTTTCTTCAGATTCGAAGATGGAAAAATAATCGCTGATACCTTCAGTGGCAAAATCCCCTCCCAGCTAAAAGGGGTGGGTATGAAGCTGAAGGAGATAACAAGGGATGTGAAGTTTCCCGGAAAGGTAGTTAGAAATTTCTCCTATCCCGTGGCAACCTATGGAACGATTAATATCGGTTTCAAAAAGCTGAACCTCTTTGATGCTATCCGGGAAGATATATGGAAGATACTGGTAATCTATCTGCTCGCTATCTCTTTTGGCCTGTTGCTCTCCCTGTTTATGTCCAACAGGATCGTCAGGCCGTTAAGTGCGTTGATGAAAGGGATACGTGCAATAAGCGAGGGTAACGTGAATCTCTCGGTTGATGTAAAATCAACTGATGAAATAGGTCAGATAGCAACGGTCCTGAATGAGACACTCGCAAGGCTGCGTGGCTATATCCAGACCGATGAAGAGAGAAAAAAGACACAGGAAAATGTTATTCAGTTCCTCGATGTGGTTAGTACCGCATCCGAAGGTGATTTCACCAGGAGGGCACCGGTTACCGCCGATGTATTCGGTTCCATAGCCGATGCGTTCAATCTTATGATGGACGAGCTTTCATCTCTTATTAATGAAGTCAGGAATACCGCCAGGGGAGTGGGTGAAGACAGCTTCAACCTGCTTGACATGCTCAAGAAGATGTCTGAAGGTGCGGAAGACCAGATGGTTCAGCTAAAGGATGCAACAGGGACAATCGATGAAACCGCCGGCGCCACACTGGAGATCTCTGAAAAAACCGATGACGCAACAAGAATCTCAGCCCTTGCTACAGAGGCCGCTTCAAAAGGTGGAAAGCTGGTTAACCAGAGCATTGAAGGTGTGCAGCTTATAAGGTTAACCGTGCAGACCATCAACAAGAAGATGAAGATGCTCTCTGAGAGGATTATGGATATCGGAACCATTTCCGGTCTGATAGCGGAGATATCGTCAAGGACAAACCTCCTCGCCATGAATGCCTCCATTGAGGCGGCACGTGCGGGTGATACCGGGAGGGGCTTTGTCGTTATTGCCGAAGAGATCAGGGGACTTGCAGACCGTTCTGCTGAGGCCACAAAAGAGATCACCCACATCATCCGGGCCATCCAGACAGAGGCAGGCGAAATCACGGCATCCCTTGAAGAGGAGACGCAAATTGTTGAGAGACAAACCGCCCTTGCTTCAGAAACAGGCACATCTTTTTCAGAAATCGAGCGCGCCATTGATAAAACAAAGGGCATAGTTTCGGAAATTTACAACCTCTCACAATCCCAGAAAGGTACCACGGACAGGGTTGTCCTCTCGATGGAATCAGTCAACAGGATTTCCCTTGAGCTTCTAAATCTTGTTCAGGACTCTGAAAGCATATCCGAGAGACTCTCGGTATCTTCGAAGGAACTGCTATCATCCGTCGAGAAGTTCTTGCTCCAGGGAAGAGATGAAGACCTGATCGGACAGGCCTGACGGGAAAACTGCCTTATATAGGAACTACCGGGAGGCGTATCGTTCAGCCCGTGCCTCTCAGGTAAGATGCAGACTGCTGATATTATTTCTGATCACCCGTAACAACTGGGGCTCCTCAAAGGGCTTTATTATAAAGTCCTTGGCCCCAAGAAGAGATGCCTTCTCCCTATGCTTTTCGCTGCTTCTCGATGTTAATACTATAGTAGGAACTGAATTGATCATCCCCCTCCTTTTTAATTCTCCAAGGAGTTCATAACCGTGCATTACCGGCATCTCAAGGTCTGTAATTATGAGATCCACAGGTTCTTCATCTATAATATGAAGGGCCTCCAGCCCGTTTGACGCCGTCAGCGCCCTGTAGCCATTCTGCTCAAGGAGTATACTCACAAATTTACGGACGCTGAGTGAGTCATCTACAACGAGGATGTTTTTGAAGGCACGGCCGGAAACATCTTCGGGGAGTCCCCTTTGAACCTCAAATTTCTCATCAAAGAGACCGGTAGGGTTTAATACAGGTGTGAGCCTTCCATCTGCTGAAATGCTTACCCCGGCATAGCACTTGAGCCCCTCAAGGAATCTTCCAAGAGGTTTTATGACGGTATCCTCCTGGCCTACAATCTCATCCACCAGGAGGACGACCTCCTTACCCGGTAAAACGCTGAAGACAATAGCGGGAACGGTGCCTGTTGACCTATCAGGTCTTAATTCAAATATACCGGCAAGATCTTTAACCTCATATTCGCGGTCACGAATCGTAATATAGCCCCCTTCGTCCCGAAGGTGGTCCTGATTCACCTCTACGAGTTCCTGTACAAGGGTCGACGGTACGGAAAACTGGAGGTTTCCCGCCCTGAAGCGGATTATATTGACAATTATCAGTGAAAGCGGAAGTCTTATCCTGAAAATGGTTCCCTTTCCTTCCACAGTCGCAACGTCGATTGTACCGTTCATCTCGGCTATAGCCTGCCTGACAACATCAAGCCCTACTCCCCTGCCGGAGACCAGATCAGTTTCACCGTATGTTGAAAAACCTGACGTAAAGAGGACACTCAGCAGTCTTGCCCTTGTCACTTTTTCATCCTTCCCAATAGCCCCCCTCTTCAGTGCCTCCAGGTAGACACTTTTCAGGTTAACACCCCTACCATCATCCTTGACGTCTATAACAACCGTGTTTCCTTCCCTCCTGGCAGAGAGCGCCACCCTGCCCTCCTCAGGTTTTCCGGCCTCGAGTCTCTCTTCAGGCAATTCAATACCATGGGAAATGCAATTTCTCATTATATGCAACAGAGGTTCAAAAAGCCGTTCGTAAAGAATTCTGTCAATCCTTGTATCTACACCGCTGACAATATAGCGGACCTTTTTCCCGTTCTGTTCAGATAGATCACGGACAACCCTTGTAAACCGCTGAAAGAGCCTGCCCGTCTCCACCATCCTTGCGGCTGAAACGAGATCCCTTAGATCTGTGCTTAACCTTCCGAGCTTGTAAATATGACCTGTAAACTTATCGAATAATCCGGTAATACCCTTAAGGGCCTCTGTTATATCGCTTGTTATCTCCTGAAGTTTCCGTGCAAAGAGGTTCAGTTCATCATAACGGTCAAACTCAAGCTCACGAAACTCCTCAAGGAGTGAATCCACATAAGTCACCTTCTCGGGAATTGAATAGGAATATCTGTCACCGAACTCGTCTATTTCCCTTAAAAGCCTCCGCCCGGCATACTCAATCTCATCCCTTAAATTAAAGACCTCATCTGTTTCCGACGTAAGATAGTTCTTCAGGATCGTCAACTCACCAATACTACTCATCATCTTCTCTATATTGTCCATATGGACCCTGACATAGCTTGAAATTGTCTCTAAATCCTCCTTCCTCCTTCCAAGCCGTCTCTTCTCAACAACAGCATCAACCTCTTTATCGAGAGAGGGGATCTCTTCAACCTCTTTTTTGAGGCCTTCCTGATCGGATATAACCTCCAGGGTTTCCACTATTTCATGCAGTATCGTCCTCTTTTCCTCCCTCCCTGCCACCACCTCGGAGATCAGGTGCTTTATATCGTCAACCGTGTGTAACAACCAGTCGATCACATCCTTTGAAACAGACCTCTTTCCATCCCTGATCTCCTCAAGCACGTCCTCCATCGCATGGGAGATCTCACTGATCACGGTCAACTTCACGAGAGCCGCAGAGCCCTTTAAAGTATGGGCAGACCTGAAGAGTTCCTGTAGAAGCTCATCGTCAGAGGGATGCTTCTCAAGGGTGAGGAAGCCCTTCTCAAGGCTGCTTATGTGCTCCTCGGCCTCGACCAGGAAAAAATCTATCAATCCCTTCATAGTCATTAACGTATTCTGTAGCTCTCAAAAAACCTGTACGGATCTATCACTTCACCACTGAAGTCATAACTCAGGTCGGGCATGTTATTCAGAGAGAGGCCAACAAGTTCTCCTCCTATCCGTACAATAAGCAACCACCTGTGCAGAGATGCCTTCTCCTCAATGCCAAAGACAGTTTCAAGGTTCAGAACAGGAATGGCCTCTCCCCTGTGGTGGGCAATACCGTCGATATAATCAGGAGACAGGGGAAGCGGAGCGACCTCTTCCAGCTCGGCAATCTCCAACAGGTTCTCAATGGGAAGACTGAAAACCCTCTCACCCACGGAAAAAACGCATGCCTTTATCTCCGGTGATACCCTCTGTTCTTCTCCGATATTGTCTTCTTTATGTTCAGCCATTGCATCAGCCCAGGTATTTCTTTATTGCAGAAAGCAGTTCAGCCGGTTCATAGGGTTTTTTAATATATTCATTTGCCCCCTGCTTCATTCCCCAGAACTTATCACTCTCCTGTGATTTGGATGTAATCATTATTACAGGCATATCCTTGAGGTTCTCATCCTTTTTCAGGTCACGACATACCTGAAACCCGTTCTTTTTCGGCATTACCACATCAAGAATTATGAGATCAAATTTTTCCGATCTCGCCTTCCGTTCAGCCTCCTCACCATCCATTGCAGCAGATATCTCATGCCCTGTATCCTTCAGCACATTTTTTATGTACTGAATATCTGTGATGCTGTCTTCAGCAACAAGGATCCTTGCCATCGGAGCCTACCTCCTCTCATCCCCGGTCTTAGATCTTAAGCAGACCTATCTTCTGAAGTGAATAAAATATCCTCTTTACTTCCAGTTCATCGAGATTGCTTTTTATTATAATATCACTTAATCTGCTTTTTCCGTCTATCAATGAAAACAGCTTGAACTCCTTTTCATCAAGGGATACGTCTTCAAGAACCTCAACGTTGGTTATCAATCTGACGGGGACAAGGTCATTACTGTGAAAAATCTCCGCAGCAACCCTGCTTTCATCAAGTTTTCTTAAGCTGTCAAGGATGATCGAGCTTACGGGTATCCTGAACTTTATGTCGCTCAGACTGAGCGGAAGAGGCTCTTCTTCGAGATAGAAGTTGCCGGAACCTACAGAGAGTGTGTGAAAGATTGCCTCCTCTATCCGGGTTTTGAGATACACCATCAACTCATCTTCCGTAATAAAACCCTCCTGGATCAGAATCCTGCCGACAGGGAGTCTTCTCTTCTTGGCTTCAAAAACCACTGCATTGAGTTGATCCTTCTTTATCCTACCGTCCTCTATGAGCATGTCCGTAAGAAATCGGCGGTATCCCGTCTTGCTTATCGCAGCGAAAACAATCTGTCCCTTCTCAAGATAAACCTCTGAGTTAACATTACGGGAAACAACAGTCAGTTTCCCTGAAAGACCGATCATGCCGATAAACTGGAGCACATCCGCCACTGATAAGTGATTTAACTCCCCGGAAATTATCAATCCGTTGCAACGGACAACCTCGGTCTCCTTGAGTACCTCGGTCATGATAGTCTTGAGAAGAACTTTAAGTTCCTGCTCAAAATAATACTTGAAGAGACGATCGATGTTCTCAACGAGCATTTCCGGTGATTCAGGTTGGGGGCGGGTCAGTTCCTCCCTTGTCTCCATTCCAAGCACTTCATTGATCTTATTGACGAGGTCATCCGGCTCAAAGGGCTTCTGGAAATAATGAATGACTCCAAACTTCTCCTCGAAGGTCTGTCCTACCTCCTCACCTTTTGCTGTAATAAGCATCAGTGGAATGTCCTTCAGGGACGGATCGGAACGGATAATTTTGCAGAGCTTGTAACCGTTCATCCTGGGCATTATGAAATCTACCAGTATTATGGAGGGTTTTATCTTTTTTGCAAGTTCAAGCCCCTCGTCCCCATCGGGTGCAGTGAATACCTCGTAGCCCGACTGAGTAAGAACAAGCTCGGCAAGCCTCCTAACAGTGGGTGAATCATCTATCACAAGCACCTTTTTCTTAGCTTCCATACCTCTCCTTTCCTATATCCGAATATCCGATTTCTTCAAATTTATACTGGAAAAGACTTAACGAATCACTGAGGCATTAAGACACAGCGAAACGGTTACAGAGGAACACCCAATCCCCTTTAATCCTGAAAAACAAATACATACTCATCCGGCCTTGAGAGATTGAGTTCCTCCCTGGCCTGTTTTTCTACATAAAAAGGATCCTTGGCAAGCAGGCGTATTTCCCCTTTAAGACCGGAGTTGTCCTTCTGAAGTTTAACAATCTCCGTCAGGACCTCCTGGCGTTTTTCATTCAGACTTCTGTATCTGAGGTATCCGCTGTCATCAAATACAAGGGTCCAGAGAAGATACGAAATAACAACCAGGGCAACGGTATAAAAAACAAGGAGCCTTTTTCTTTTCTCATTATATACCTGTCTTCTTAAACGGTTATAGGGATACATTAGATTCTATTATATCATCTCTTAAAGCAGATAACAAGTTCTTGTGTAATCCCAACCCTGCAGCCGGAAAAACCTGCCCGTTCTGAAGGTGGTTCAACGTCCTGTCTTTCCTGTCATTCTGAGTTTATTTCAGAATCCCGCAGAATCCCCTATCTTCAATATGTTGTGTTTTATAGAGATCCTGAAACAAGTTCAGGATGACAATAAATAAGCTCGGAGCCTGTCCTGAATTCATTTCAGAGACAACAGTAAACGCTTTCTTCTACGGACCGTCACCCTTGAATCCCTTTATACTGCGAGCCTGTTTAAATAGAGTCTGTGTATAAACTACAGTTATTTGTCATTCCCGCAATCCCGAACGCATTCGGGAGTCGGAAATCCTTACTCAAAGAACGATTCCGGACAAGCCGGAATGACGGAAAAGGACAACTGCTCGAGTTTATACACAGACACTAAATAGGGTCTGTCCATAAATGTCTTTTTGTCGTCATGCCCCGAAAGCGTTCGTGGCATCCGAAAGGCATTGAAACCACTGGATTCCGGATTAAGAACTGCCGGAATGAGAGATAGAAAAATTGAGTTTATACACAGACTCTAAACAAGGTTAAAGAACCCGTTAATCCCCATATACAGAGCGGACTCTTCAAGTTCCTCCTCAATCCTCAGAAGCCTGTTGTACTTGGCGACCCTCTCACCCCTTGCAAGTGAACCAGTCTTAATAAATCCAGCATTACACCCCACGGCGAGATCGGCGATTATCGTATCCTCGGTTTCGCCTGATCTGTGTGATATAACCGCTGTATAGCCGGCCCTGTTTGCCAGCAGGGTTGCGTCAAGTGTCTCTGTAAGTGTGCCGATCTGGTTTAGTTTGATAAGAACCGAGTTGGCTACACCCTCCCTGATTCCCCTCGATATTATCTCGGGATCTGTAACAAAGATATCATCTCCCACGAGTTGAATCCTGCCGCCGAGACGTGAAGTCATCAACCTCCATCCGTCCCAGTCGTTCTCACCCAGGCCGTCTTCTATTGAGAGAACGGGGTACCTATCTATCAGGCCCTCATAGTAATCAACAAAGTCAGGGGCCTCGATCTTTCTCCCCTCAAAACTGTACAGACCATTCTCATAAAGCTCGGAGGCAGCGGTATCAAGGGCGAGATACACCTCACCTCCCGGTTTGTACCCTGATTTCTCAATCGCCTCTATAATCAGCCTGATGGCTTCCTCATTGCTTTTCAGGTCAGGTGCAAAACCACCCTCATCTCCCACGGCGGTACTGAGACCGCAGGATTGCAGGATCTTCTTCAGTGTCTGAAAGATCTCGGAACCAGCCCTTAGGGCAGCACCGAAGCTCTCGACACCGGCAGGGACAATCATGAATTCCTGGATATCGAGGTTATTGCTTGCATGTATGCCCCCGTTCATTATATTCATAAACGGTACAGGCAGTTGTTTCGCATTACAGCCTCCTATGTACCGATAGAGGGAGATCCCGAGTTCATCAGCGGTGGCCTTGCAGACAGCGAGGGAAACACCAAGAATGGCATTGGCGCCAAGCCGGCTCTTGTTCTCCGTCCCATCGAGTTCAATGAGCAGCCTGTCGATATATACCTGGTCTTCCGATTCAAGGCCGATAATCCTCGGCGCTATCTCCTCTACCACATTGCTCACAGCCCTTGTCACGCCTTTGCCATGGAAGCGTGCTTCATCTCCATCCCTTAATTCAAGGGCCTCCCGCTCCCCTGTGGATGCTCCCGATGGAACCGCCGCTGTACCAAACGCCCCGGAGGACAGAACAACCTCCACCTCGACCGTCGGGTTCCCCCTTGAATCAAGAATCTCCCTTGCATGAACATCAATAATCTCTCCCATAATACACCTCCCTGGAATTTACAAGCCTGCTTGCCGAAAGCACCGAAGTGCCGGAGGCAAATATATAGATAAAACATCAAAACATGCCATAAGGCAAGCCACCGGCAAGTCAACGCCTCCGGCAGTGGTGCTTGACTGAACACCCTGCTCCGGTGATTAATCACTATAACGGATGGGATTGTGCAGTTTTAGAATCCCCCGGGTTTTCAGAAAACCAAAAAGGCTATGTCAGATTTCAAAGTCCTCGGGAAGAAACTGCCTGAGGGTCTCTTCAGCACGTGCTTTATCAAGGGGCCGCTTAACCAACTCACTTCTTTGAGAAACAAGATTCAGGGTTGTCTTGAGGAAGATACTGAATCTGTTGCACTTCTGGAGTATCTTGTCGGCCTTGTCATCATAGAGGTAATCAGGTGCTATGTCCAGAAAGCCATCAAAAAACCTGGCAAAATCCTCATAATCCTCGTAACGGAGGAGTCTGAATGTAAAGCTCTCAAAATAGAGCATGTAGCCCCTTATGGAAGCAAAAAGGGTTGCCCTTCGCTCCTGATCCTCAAAGTTTTCCTCAAAAATCCTGAATAACCGGTAAAGGACAAAGATATCCTCCCTCAACTTCAGGGACTGTTCCAGCTTTGTCTCAAAGCTCGGGAAGATCTTTTCACCCTCCAGGCCGGTGGAAAAATGCCTGGCCAGTTGCACTATACACTGCTCTGTTGTGTTAAACAGGATTCCGTAAGAGTTCTCAATTCTTCCGCGGATCTGACTACTCGTCCCCAGGGTAAGGATATCCCACAACTCCTGCTCATAAACCCTCTTTATCTCCATAGAGAACTGGAAGGATATCGACTCAAGCACATTTGAAAGACTTTTAGAACGGGATGCCGATATAATCTCATCAAGATAGCCCTTCAGCTCCCTTGTCTCGGAACGCAACAGTACGAGTATCAGGTAGGAACAGTTCAGCGAAACCGAGAGATGGGACGTGACCTCCATATGAGAGAGGTACCTTAAAAACCTGAATAGATAGAGAAAGATTCCTGATGCTATCCTTCTGCTGTTCCTGTCTTTTATGGAGCGTACAACAGCGGATATGTCTCTGTTATCAATAGAATCATACTCGGGGTCGATATCCTTCCTGAAGGGATCGAATAATTTATTTTCCCGTATTTCCCTGACTATAAGCTCGCCAAAGTTCCTATAGGCATTGTAAGAGATCTTTTCAGATACCAGGAGGTCATGTATCAGGACCTTCAGGTTAATAAAGGAGTCGTACAGGAAAAACACGGATTTTTCCGGACTGTCCTGCTGATAGAGATTTTCCCTGAACCGGTCTCTCTTCCTGTCGGTCAGGAACTTCTGCTCTGCAAACTTCTGAAACCAGAATGCGTTCTTCTTGTTTTCAGGAATGACGTTCTCAAGGATGCTGAGAATCCTCAGGATTACATCCCTCACGGCAAGCATCTCGTTATAGAAGTTCCTGCCGGTGTATCTACTTTCACTTATCGGCAGGTTATCCGGATTAAAGAACCTGTCAAGGGCACGCAAAAGTACATCGAGTTCAGAAAAAAACTCCTTTTTCTGCTTTTTTGCTGTCAAGACCCAATCAGACACGTTACCTTAAATCCAATTATAAATACGGTTGTCTCTCTTATTTCCTCGGGACGTGGACTGCTTCACCATGGACATCCTCTGCGGCCTCCATGAGTCCTTCTGAAAGGGTGGGATGGGCGTGGATGGTATCGGCAATATCCTTGACCTTGAGACCCGCCTTGAGTGCAACAGCAGCCTCATGAATGAGGTCGGAAGCATGTGGTCCTATTATATGGACACCAAGGAGTCTGTCCGTATCCTTCTCTGCAATCACCTTTATCATACCGGAAATCTCACCCATGGCATGCGCCTTTCCAAGTGCCCTGAACTGGAAATGCCCGGTAAGATACTCGATGCCCCTCTCAGATGCCTGATGTTCCCTCAGACCGACGGAAGCGATCTCCGGAGATGTAAAGATAGCGGCAGGGACAACGGAGTAGTCAATCACGGACTCCGTGCCCATTATGTTGCCAACGGCAACAAGTCCCTCTTTGGAAGCCACATGGGCAAGTAAAACCCCACCGGTTACATCCCCTATTGCATAAATGCCGGACAGGCTTGTCTCCATCCGGTTGTTCACCCGGACGTCGCCTCTGGGCCCCTTCTCGACACCGACAGCTTCAAGACCAATGCCGTCACTGTTAAATGCCCTCCCTATAGAGACAAGCACCTTACCGGAAATAATCTCCCTGCCGTTGGAGAGCACCGTATGAACGCCGTCCTCCTTTACCTCAACATTCTCAGCCTTGACCCCGGTAAAGAGCTTTATCTTCTTCTTCTTCAACTCCCTTTCGAGCAGTCTGGATATCTCCTCATCCTCGGTGGCGACAGCCCTTGGAAGCAACTCCACTATGGTAACCTCCGTACCAAGCTCCCTGAAGATGCAGGCAAACTCGCATCCTATTACACCGGCACCGACAATCAGGAGGCTCTTGGGAATCGAATCAAGCTCCAGGGCCTCTGTGGAAGATATGATATTCTTTCCGTCATAGGGAAATGTTGGAATCTCTGCAGGTCTTGAACCGGTGGCTACGATAATCCTGTCGGCAGTAACCGTCTCGCCGCCTTCCGCTTTTGATATCCTGATCTCCCGATCCGAGACAAGTTCTCCCCTGCCGTTCTTGAGTTCAACACCCCAACTCCTGAACAGACCCTTTATACCCTTTACCTGAACATCAACAACCTTGCGCTTCCGCTCGATGATCTTCTCCATATTCGGGACCACTTCACCATTGAGGTCGAACCCAAAGGATGAAAGCTCTTTAACCTTTGAATAGAGTTCGGAAGATGCCAGCATTGTCTTTGTCGGGATACATCCCTTGTTAAGACAGGTCCCTCCTACCTCCTCATTCTCGATAACGGTTACCTCGGCACCCATCTGGGCAGCCTTAAGAGCTGCAACATACCCTCCGGGTCCTGCACCCAAAACAGCAATCTTCATTTGGTCTCCTCTTCAACATACCTTTCATAGTCGGAAGCATCAAGAAGGTCGTCTACCTCGGACGGATTGGACATCTCAACGATTGCAATCCATCCCTTACCGTAGGGGTCCTCATTTATCACCTCTGGTGACTCGTCAAGTTCCTCGTTAATCTCGATGATTGTTCCGGAAACCGGTGCAATAACCGACGAAGTTGCCTTCGTGGATTCAATCTCTGAAAATTCAGCATCCTTCTCAATCTCGGCGTCAACCTCGGGAAGATCAACATACACAATGTCTCCAAGTGAGTCCTGTGCATAGTCGGTAATTCCTATGGTCGCTTTTGCTCCCGACACCTTAACCCAGGTATGCTCCTTATGGTATCTGAGTTCTTCAGGGAAAGTCATCGGTTCCTCCTTAGAGTTTAATGTAACCCGTAAAACAGGTCTGTTCCGGCCGGTGCTCACTTACCAGTTTATCATACTTCCTGAAGCTTTGTTATATCAAGTAATCCCAGCAGTGCATCCCTTATCATCCCGAGAAGGCCCAGCCTGTTACGCCTGACACTGTCATCCTTATCCATCACGAGGACATTATCAAAGAAGTTGTTTATAGGTTCGGCAAGGTCCACTACCGATCTCAGGGCCTCCCGGTATGAACCTTCGGATATTAGGGAGCTGAATTGTGCAGAGAACTCTGCAACCCTGTCATAGAATACCCTCTCCTCATCTTCGGTAAATAATTCAACCCTGACCTCACCGGGAGTCTGTCCCTTTAATATGTTAAAAACCCTCTTAAGGGCCAGGAGGGTATCGTTGTAGGCCCCTTCTTTCTTAAAAGCAACTACTCCATCCAGGATGCTTCTAATCCTGACAAGCGGAGTATCCACAGCACCGGGAATGACAGCCTGAATAGTATCAAGCGGATAGCCCTTTGAAATGAAGATCGGTTCAAGCCTGTTGAGAAAGAACTCCAACACCTCACTCCTCAGTTTCTCCCTGTTTTGTATATCCCTGCCATGCAGCGCCGCTTCGACAAGACGGCCCAGGCTCAGTTCATACCCCTTTTCAATGAGAATGGCGATAATCCCCAGGGCACTCCTCCTCAAGGCATAGGGGTCCTCAGACCCGGTCGGCTTTAGGCCTAATGAAAAGAAGGATACTATATTGTCGATCCTGTCAGCCATACTCAGTATGGCGCCTGTATCCGTTGCAGGCAACTTCCCTTCAGCGTGCATTGGCAGATACTGCTCGTAAATTGCCTCCGCCACCTCCCTGTCCTCTCCCCAACGCAGGGCATAGTACCTTCCCATCAGTCCCTGGAGTTCAGGGAATTCCCTTACGACACCCGTTATCAGGTCTGCCTTTGAAAGCATGGCAGCCCTCTCAACCTTTTCCTCTCCGGAAGGAACGGCCCTGCTGATCTCTCCCGCTATATGAGATACCCTCATCACCTTTTCGTACAGGGTTCCAAGTCTTTCATGAAAGGTGACCCTCTTAAGCTCATCCAACCTCTCTTCAAGACTCCTCTTGAGGTCATCCTCATAATAGAAACGGGCATCTTCAAACCTCGCCCTGATAACACGTTCCGCACCGGAGCGGACAGCAGATGCGTTCTCCGGACCGGTATTGCTTATCACAACAAACCTGTTCAGGAGATTCCCATCCCTCCCCTGTATTGCAAAGTACTTCTGATGGTCTCTCATTACGGTAATAAGCAACTCCCTGGGGAGCTTCAGGTACTCTTCGGGGAAGCCGCAGACTACGGCGTCGGGGTATTCAACAAGAAAATTAACGGTCACAAGGAGTTCAGGATCCCAGACTATCTCCCCCCCCTCCTTTTCAGCCAGTGAATGAATCTCCCCTGCAATGAGCCTCTCCCTCTCAACATGATCAACGATGACCTTATGCTCCTTAAGCAGCTCCCTGTATCTCCCTATATCCTTAATCTCGAATACTTCCGGACTCAGAAACCTGTGCCCCCTTGTCCTCCTGCCGGCCCTTATTCCGTCTATCCCGACATCCACAACCCCGTCGTTTAGGAGTGCAACAATCCAGTGCAGGGGTCTCACAAACCTGAGTTCTCCCGATGCCCACCTCATGGACCTGGGCGGTTGAAGGGAGAGAATGATATCCCTGATACCCTCGGCCAAGACATCAGAGACGGACCTGCCTCCATCTTCTATTACCGCCACCACGTACTCGCCCTTGCCCTTCTTCTCGGTCCTGAGGCTATCGATATCGACCCCCTGTGACCTAGCAAAGCCTGCCGCTGCCTTTGAGGGGTTTCCCTTTTCGTCAAATGCAACCTTGGCGGGGGGGCCGTAAACCACCCTCTCTCTGCTTCGCTGCCTTTGAGGAAGACCATCAACGATGGCTGCAAGGCGTCTCGGCGTCCCCAGAGTCTCTATAGCCCTGAAATCTATATCCTTATCCTTCAGATACTTCCCGATCAGAGACCTCAAGCCGGAAAGCATTTGAGGCATAAACCGCGCGGGTATCTCCTCGGTTCCTACCTCAAGGAGAAATGAACCGCTGTCGCCCCCCGAAGGGGATTCATCATCCGGCCTCTCCTCCGGCACCTCTTCACTCTGCAACGGGGTTCCGGAGGGTGATTCAAGAAGAGGAAAACCGATCTCCTCTCTCTGTCTCAGGTATGCCTCGGCAACGAGTTTTGCAATACCCCTTACCCTTGCAATGTAACCCGTCCTTTCAGACACCGAAAGAGCACCTCTTGCATCAAGGAGGTTGAAAGTATGTGAGCACTTAAGACAAAACTCATATCCGGGAAGGACAAGCCCTTCACCGACAAGCCTCTTTGCCTCTCCCTCAAAGTCATCGAAGTTGCGTTTCAGAAGACCGACATCGGCATAGTCAAAATTGAACCTTGAAAACTCCACCTCTCCACGGTGGTGTATCTCACCATACCTGATACCGTCGGACCACTGTATGTCAAAGACGTTATCCACCTCCTGAAGATACATCGCAATACGTTCAAGACCATAGGTTATCTCAACCGAGACAGGCTTGAGGTCAATCCCGCCTACCTGCTGAAAATATGTAAACTGGGTAATCTCCATTCCATCGAGCCAGACCTCCCAGCCAAGCCCCCATGCCCCGAGTGTAGGGGACTCCCAGTCGTCCTCGACAAACCTTATGTCATGCCTCCGGGGGTCAAGACCAAGCGCCTTGAGACTGTCAAGGTATAGTTCCTGGCTCTCAAGGGGAGAGGGCTTGATGATTACCTGATACTGGTAGTAGTGCTGCAGCCTGTTGGGATTTTCTCCGTACCGTCCGTCCGTGGGTCGCCTGGAGGGCTCGACATAGGCAACCTTCCAGGGCTCCGGACCGAGCACCCTGAGGAATGTTGCGGGATGAAAGGTGCCGGCGCCTACTTCCATGTCATAGGGTTGGAGAAGCAGACATCCCTTCCGGTCCCAGAACTCGTTAAGCTTCATTATAATCTCTTGAAAATTCATTCAGCCTCCAGGATGTTAAATATAATGCATGGCCGGAATCTTTGTCAATTTCCGGGTTCGAACGGTGCGGCTATCAGAAAAACCCACCTTGGCAAAGGTGGATTCAGCGGGGACTTCATACAATATGAGCCTCCCCGCTGCAGAGACTGCGGGGTATTGAAAACTTAAAGTGGTCCTGAAAAAAACACGTCTACTCAGGCAATACCCCTCTTGACGGCGTATCTGACGAGATCTGCAGTGTTATGGACGTCCAGTTTCCGCATGATCCTTGTCCGGTGCGTCTCCACTGTCTTTATGCTTATACAGAGCGTTTCCGAGATCTGCCTGTTAGTCAAGCCCGATGCAACCAGACTGAGGACGTCCTTCTCCCTGTTTGTAAGGTTCCCAATCCATGAAAATGCGGATTCTATCCCATCAACGGAAAGGCTGGGGCTTACGAACCCCTCACCTGAACAGACCGTTCTTATTGCATCAATTAGCTCTTCAAAGGCGTTGTCCTTAAGGACATATCCTTGGACCCCGGCCTTGAATGCAAGCCTCTCGAGTAACTCTTCGCTATGAGCGGTAAGGATGATTACCTTAGTAGCAAGCCCCTTCATTCGTATCTCCAGGGCAACCTCAATGCCGTCAGGAGCCGGCATGGAGATATCAAGCACAGCTATATCAGGCTTCCTCTGTTGTATCTTCTGAAGGGCACCGGCACCGTTGTCTGCGGTACCTACAACTGAAATGTCACCTGCATTGGAAAGAAGGGCGCAGAGCCCCTGCACAAAGATCCTGTGGTCGTCGGCCAGGACAACAGTGATCACCTTGCAGGTACCGCCGCCGCCGGATTCAGGCAGAGGTGGGTGTCTTGATCTTGCTCAGGAATTTCCATATACCTCGTCAAGGATCTCTCTTGCTCCCCTGGAGAGGAGGTCTTCGGCAAGACCGGTGCCGAGTTTGCTGAAATCAGCAGCAGCGCTCTCTGCATGGCCCTTGATAATCCTCTCACC
This sequence comes from bacterium BMS3Abin08, assembly GCA_002897935.1. Taxonomy (NCBI): domain Bacteria; species bacterium BMS3Abin08. Next base: position 35,591 of record BDTA01000105.1, on the reverse strand, counting down.
ATTGATATTAGCGACAAGCCCGTCCATAACAATCCTGCCGTTGCTGAGTTCTGCATATGCGGCAATGGGGACCTGACAGCCCCCTTCGAGCCTTCTCAGAAAAGCCCGTTCAGCACGCACACAGATCGATGTTTCAATATGATTCAACGGACTAATTATGGAATGGACCTCTTCATCTTCTATGCGGCATTCAATCCCCACGGCTCCCTGGCCAATGGCGGGGAGACTCACATCCGGCGGTATCATCTCGGTGATCCTCTCAGCCATTCCAAGCCTCTTTATCCCCGCTGCTGCAAGTATTATCGCATCAAACCGACCTTCGTCGAGCTTCCTCAACCTCGTATCAACGTTACCCCTCAACTGCTCAATCTTCAGACCGGGTCTTACGTTGAGTAGCTGGCATGCCCGCCTCAGGCTGCTTGTGCCGACTACCGCACCTTCGGGTAATTCCCTGAAACCGTTAAACCTGAACCCTTCCCCTGACTCCTGACTTATAAACGCATCCCTCGGGTCCTCCCTTTTGCAGATGACCGCAAGATGAAGCCCGTCGGGGAACTCCGTCGGGACATCCTTCATGCTGTGTACGGCTATATCAATCTCTCTCCTCAGCATGGCATCCTCTATCTCCTTCACAAAGAGCCCCTTTCCACCTACCTTCGCAAGGGGAACATCGAGGATCCTGTCCCCCGTTGTCTTTATCTTCCTTAGTTCAACTTTCAGGTCAGGATGAATCCTCCCGAGTTCAGACTTAATCCACTCTGCCTGCCAGAGCGCAAGCTTGCTGCCACGCGTGCCGATGACAATTTTCATGTAATCTCTCCCACTGTGAAGCTCCCCGACCAAAGGTCGGGGCTTCCGGGTAAGGAATATTGATTTGCATGCTTTACAAGCATGCAAATGTAAGGATAATGAACTATTCAACTTACATTCGCTCGCTAACTGCGAGCTATGCATTTTATTTATATAGCCGGCTTTCATCCCCGATCAAAGATCGGGTCATTCAGCCGGCATCCTCGTCAATTTTACCACACCTGAATCCAGCTCCTGATTTGTATTATAAATCGTTGTCCTCATCATTCAGCCCATAGAGGCGCTTTACCGTCACAATCAGTATATCTCTGTCCTCAACATCGTCCTTTAGTGCAACCGTTGGAGGGTGAATCAGTTTGTTCACCACAGCAGACAGGGTGGATTCTATGAGCTTCTTCTGCTTTTCATCGATCCCCTCAAGACGGTTGAGGAGCCGTTTCAGTTCCTCCTGCTTTATCTCTTCCGCCCTGTTCCTCAGGGCAACGATGGTCGGCACGGCATCAAGGGATGACTCCCATTTAAGGAACTTTCCCACCTCCTCCTCCACTATACCCTCGGCCTTCTCCGCCTCCTTCTTTCGCTCAAGGATATTTGAGTCAACCACCCCCTGCAGGTCGTCAACATCGTACAGATAGACGTTGTCGATATCGTTGATCTGAGGATCTATGTTCCTCGGCACTGATATGTCGATAATAAATACAGACCGGTTCTTCCTCTGTTTCATGATCTTCTGCATATCATGCTTGAAGAGTATGTAATCAGACGCGCCTGTCGAGCAGATTATTATGTCTGTATTCACTAATTCTTCCTTGAACTCCTCGAACCTCACCGCCCTGCCGCAGAACTCCCTTGCAAGCTCCAGCCCTCTTTCGTATGTCCTGTTGGCAACGGCTACCTCCTTAACATCGTTCTTGATAAGGTGGCGCACGGCAAGCTCAGCCATCGCACCCGCACCGAGGAGCATGAATGTCTTTCTACTGAGATCGGAAAAGATCTTTTTTGCCAGTTCCACGGCAGCATAACTGATGGAAACCGCATTTTCAGCAATCCGTGTTTCCGTCCGCACACGCTTGGCCACGGAGATGGCCTTCTTCAGAAGCTTATTAAGGTAAACACCCGTTGCCTTTCTCGATAGGGCCAACTCATAGGCATCCTTCAGTTGGCCAAGTATCTGGGGCTCACCCACAACCATTGAGTCCAGGCTCGAGGCCACCCTGAACACATGTTTGACACCTTCTTCACCGGAATAAAAATAGAGAGACCCCTCAAGCAGTGCAGGGTCCAGGGAGTGAAACTTCGAGAGGAAATACTTGATGCTTGCTATTGCCCTGTCCGGATCAGCCACGTCCGTATATATCTCCACCCTGTTGCAGGTGGAGAGGATTACACCTCCTCCAACCTCCGGCAAACCCAGGAGCAGATCAAGCCCCTCCTGAAGTTTCGGACCATCAAAGGAGAGTCTTTCTCTCACTTCAACAGGGGCGGTTTTATGGTTAAGTCCTGTTACTAAGAGCCTCATTTTACAAAGGTGTGCATCCCCTTTAAGAGAAGATTGACCCCAAAGAAGGTAAAAAGGACAACTGCAAAGCCGATAATCGAGAGTATCGCCGCCTTCTTACCCTTCCATCCAAGTTTCAGGCGGACGTGAAGCACTAGGACATATATAAACCATGTAATCAGTGACCACACCTCCTTTGGATCCCATCGCCAGTAACTCCCCCAGGCATTTTCAGCCCAGATGGCACCGGTAAGAATAGCCAGCGTAAGGAGGGGAAACCCGATGGTTATCAGCCTGTAATTGATCTCATCAAGGACCTGGAGATTGGGAAGTCTCTGAAAGAGGCTCCCAAGGTGTTTTTTTTTGAGAAAATGTTCCTGCACGAGATACATGACCCCGATCCCTGCAGCCATGGCGAAGGAGGCATCCCCCAGAAAGGCAAGAAACGTATGAACCCCGAGCCAGTAACTCTGAAGAACGGGGCTTAACTGTTTGATTCCCCTCGGGAGTATGGAAGAGGCAATCATCAGGATAAAGACCACCGGCATAATAAAGGAACCAAGCAGCCCGATACGGTATCTGTACTCGATAAAAAAGAAGAGAAGTACTATGCACCAGGAGAAAAAAGACGAGGCCTCATGAAGGTTGGTGATGGGAAGATGGCCCGAAACATAGAGCCTCATAAGGATATTTGCCGTATGAAAAACAAAGCCGGCGCCGATAAGGGCATTCATTATGGTAGTCGTTGCCCGGCTACCCTTGAAAAACTCCACTATACCAACTATAGTGGCGGCAAAATATAAGGTCAGCGCCAGCTCAAAAAGCAGCGTCATCAGAAACACCCAAGTTCGCAGCCCGAGATCTTTATCTTGAGTTCATTTGCCAACCTCCCGACCTCACCGTAAGGAACCCCTTCTTCCTCGGCTATGGAACGCACCACCGGACAGGATATTCTGCCATCGCAGGCCAGTTCAGAGAGCCTGCTGCGCAGGTGTTCCCACTTTTCCGGCGACTTATGGTCCGTCTCCTCTGGTTTCAAACTAAAATCCTTTTCTGAAGGGGGTCTTCAGGGGCGATGCCCCCGGGAATAACTCAAGGCAACCCTTCGTGTTTTCAGTCTAATTGCCCGGTTACAGCCATCTTTTCGAGAACTCTCCCGGCCAGGCTCTTAAGCTGTTCCTTATTCCTAAGACTGCATCTGATAAGCGTTACCGCCCTGTCGGGCAAAACGGATTTATCAGGGGGTTTATCCTGATAGACAACAATATCGGCATTTTTTAACGCCATTTTCCCCGATGGCTTGATCCTCTCCGTGTCTCTCCCAAAAACAAATATTACAATATCGGGCTTTAAAAACTCAATTGGTGAGTTACCCTCAACTACAATACCATCACAATCGGAAAGCATATCAAGGGCGAGCCCCAGCGGCTCAGACAAGCCATCGGGTGGAGACTGTACCCGGACGACCCTGTCGGCACCTGCCCTTCTCAGTCTCTCCGTGTCCTTGTCCGGAACCGCATTTACCTCCTCACTCACAGAGGTATAAAAGGAGGTCTTTGTATACTTTAAGGCACCCCAGGTGCAGTCCAGAGCCCTTAAAAGCGCCTCTGCAACTCCGGTCTTACCACACCCGCTATGGGCACCACAGACGGCAATAACCTTCATATCCATCCTTTTATTTTAACCTAACCTAAGCAGTTTTTGATCTCATACGGGTTACAGCGGGATCCATTCGTAACGCGGGTTAAAGAAATTCTCCTTTCATCCGATAAGTCTTATAGGGACATGCTTGCGCTTATAGGAATACTGATAGTGCTTGGAGCCGTAGTCGGGGGATACCTGATGGAGAACGGCAACCTCAGTGTGCTTTTTCAGCCTGCAGAGGTGGTGATCATCTTTGGCGCTGCACTGGGCTCACTGGTCATTGCCGCTCCCCCAAAGTCGCTCGGCATGGTTTTAAAGAGCGTCGGGAAGCTCTTCTTCGGCAAAGGCATGGGCAAGAGCGGATATCTTGAACTGCTCACGGTCCTGTTCCAGTTATTCTCAAAGATCCGTAAAGAGGGACTGATCTCAATCGAGGAAGATATTGAACATCCCGAAAAGAGTCCACTCTTCACGAAATACAAGTCCGTAACATCCAACCATCATGCAATGGAGTTCCTCTGTGACAACCTGAAGGTAATAGTTTCCTCCAACGTGCCCGCCTATGAACTTGACAATTTGATGGATCTCGAGATAGACACACACCATCACGAGGCCATGACGCCTTCCAACCATGTAAACAGGATAGCGGACTCCCTTCCCGGACTTGGGATTGTTGCAGCGGTCCTTGGAGTGGTCCTGACTATGGAAAAGATAAGCGAGCCCCCGGAAGTTCTTGGTGAAAGTATCGGCGCCGCACTGGTCGGGACATTCCTGGGGGTATTGATGTGTTATGGTTTCGTAGGCCCCATGGCAGCCAACCTTGAAGAAAAGGCAAAAGAGGACAGCGTGGCCTTCCAGACTATAAAGATTGCAATCGTCTCCTTTGTGGGAGGGTCGGCGCCGCAAATGGCCGTAGAGTTCGGGAGAAGGGCAATCCCCTCTGCAGACAGGCCCTCGTTTAACGAACTTGAAGATACGATCAGAAAGAAATGAAAGACTCCAAGATAATAATAAAGAAGGTGAAAAAAATCGAAGGCGGAAGCCATCACGGTGGGAGCTGGAAGGTGGCATATGCAGACTTCGTTACTGCCATGATGGCCTTTTTTCTTCTCTTATGGCTGATCACAATGGTTGCACCCGAGAAACGTGCAAGGGTTGCCACATACTTCAAGTATTTCAGCCTCTTTGAAAAAGGGGGCTCATCCTTCATGGATAAGACAAGCGCCATTTTCAACGAGCCCGGCGAGTCGGCCGATAAGGCCTTTGCTCCAAACTACTACGGCAATAATACATCGTCTATGACACCGGAAACCCTGCAGGAGGCAATTAGGAATGCCGTGGAGACCATGCTTGGCGATATTAAAGAACAGGTAATGGTGCGGGTAGTCAAAGAAGGGGTCAAGATCGATATAGTCGACAAAAACGGCAGTTCGATGTTTGCCATGGGAAGTGCGGATCTTACCGGAAGGGCAAAGAAGATACTGAAGGTCCTTGTGAACAACCTGTCGGAGATCAGCAATAAGCTCTACATTGAAGGACATACGGATTCCTTCTCCTTCTCCTACAGGAACAACTACAGCAACTGGGAACTCTCAACCGAGCGCGCAAACGCTGCAAGGCGTTATCTTGAAGAGACAGGGATATCCCCGCAGAGGATAGTCAGGATAATAGGATATGCAGACAAGGACCCCTTGCTGATCAAAAAGCCCCGGGACCCCGGAAACAGAAGGATAAGCATCGTGGTGCTCTTTCCCGAAAAAACCAGGGCACCGGACAGGAAGACCCGGAAGGGGCGCCCTTCTTCAGGATAGATCTGCCGGATAGCGCTTATTCCTTCTCCTCTATGCCGACAACGTTTTCAGTAAGAATGATTATCCATCCACCATCGGAAGAGAGGCAGACCTCCCTTTCGTTAACCTCAACAAGCTTACCGCTGTAGGTTATGCCGTTTGCATATACAAGCACTTCCTTACCGATAAGATCATTCATGCAACGGTCCCCGGCAAGATCATTTTCAAAACAAAACCTCAGGAAGCATGTTATAATATACCATGGCAGTGCTGGAAATTAGAAAATATCCCGACCCTGTGCTAAAGAAAAAATCCTTACCGGTTGTTGATATTAACGGGACACTGCAGGAGCTGATAGACAACATGCTTGAAACGATGCATGCAGCCCCCGGTATCGGGCTTGCCGCCCCACAGGTGGGGAAGTCAAAGCGGCTGATAGTTATTGATGTAAGCACAAGTGAGGAAAGTCATCCACTGATTGTGCTTATAAACCCGGACATCGTACAGGCTGCAGGCAGGGTGGTCTCTGAAGAGGGATGTCTCAGCGTCCCCGGGTATACTTCCTCCATAGCGAGAGAAGAAAGGGTATGTGTAAGGGGTCTCGACCGCAATGGAAAGCCTGTAGAGATCGAAGCAACAGGGCTTCTTGCCCGGGCGCTTCAACATGAGATAGACCACCTTGACGGAACGCTTTTTATAGACAGGATGAGCCCGATCAAAAGGGAGTTTTTCAGGAAGAGATACCTCAGAAAATTGCGACAGACTGCTTGACTATTCAAGATTCCGGGTCAGGTTATTCATCATAGGCGCCTGTCCGTGGGGATTCAGGACCTTATCAGGATATACGGTTTATGAAATCAATAATTAAGGCAACGAAACTTTGTTCACTCACCATAAACCCTTCGTAACTTGAGTATCCCTGGAAATCATGGGTATCTTATTCTTTGGAACGCCGGATTTTGCCCTTCCTTCACTGAAGGGCCTTCATGATCATCATGAAGATATAACCGAGGTCGTCACACAGCCCGACAAAACAGGAGGAAGGGGACACAGGATGATTAAGCCCCCGGTCAAGAGCCTTGCAGAAGAGCTTGGAATACCCTGCACACAGCCTTCAAACATAAGGTCTGAGGAGTTCATAAGCCACGTCAGGGAACTCGCTCCGGAGTTTGTCATCGTTGTCGCATATGGAAGGATTATACCTAAAGAGATACTGGACATTCCCCGGAGAGGCTGTATCAATCTTCATGCATCGCTGCTGCCGAAATACCGTGGGGCCGCCCCCATTCAGTGGGCCATTATAAACGGCGAAAAGGAAACCGGCATTACGACCATGCTTATGGACGAGGGTCTTGATACGGGCGATATCCTCCTGCAGAAGCCGGTCCCGATAGAAGATTCAGATACCGGCAAGTCCCTTTCGGAGAGGCTCTCACATCCCGGAGCAGAACTACTGATCGAGACCCTAACCGGTGTAAGGGAAAATACCATAAGGCCGGTACCCCAGAGGGGAGAGCCGTCCTATGCCCCGATTATTAAGAAATCCGATGGACTTATAGACTGGAATATGCCTGCATCTGCGATATGCAACCGTATAAGGGCACTGAACCCCTGGCCGGGGGCATTTACGAGGATCAGGAACAAAACCGTCAAGATATTAAAGGCCGAGGTCCGTGAAGGCAGGGGTGCCCCGGGAGTAGTTGTCAAAAGAGAGCGCCATCGCATCCTGATCTCTACGCCTGAGGGCCTTGTTGCACCCCTCGAGGTTCAGGTTGAAGGCAAGAGGCCCATGGATATCGCATCCTATCTGCAGGGACAGGGACGTGACCTGAAGGTTGGTGAAAGAACCGGTGACACCAAGATTGTTTAGATGTTTTACTCTTAAGATTCTCTATCCCCTCTTCATGCTCTTTTCCTCCTTCAAGAAGGACACAAAGGAGGGGTTGCAGAGAACCATAATCCGACTAAACAACGGGCTTGTCCTCAGGGAAGGGCACAGGACAAAGAAAATACTCCTGCTCCTGCCCCATTGTCTCCAGATAGACAAATGCGACATAAGGATTACCCACAACATTTACAACTGCAAGAGGTGTGGCAGATGCGAGATAAAAGACCTGATAAATATCGCAGATGAGTATAATCTGAACCTCTCTATTGCCACGGGTGGAACACTTGCGAGGAAGATAGTCATGGAGGTCAGGCCGGATGCAATAGTGGCCGTTGCCTGTGAACGGGACCTCTCAAGCGGGATAGTTGACATCTATCCAATGCCTGTGATCGGGATCCCCAATGAGAGGCCCTACGGGCCGTGCTTCAACACACAGGTGGACCTTAAGAGGGTAAACGAGGCAATTTTATCACTCTGCAAGGATGTGATATAATTGACATCTCACGATTAAAAAACATATGGTTCATCGATACGGCGGAGGTTGAAAGGATGCTGACAGTACCGGTTAAATCCACATAAAGCAACCCCTGAACTTCAAACATCCCAATATTGCAGTCTGTCAGCCTTTTTGAATAAAGGCCATGTTGGTATTGCATCATTATAAATAGAGTCTGTGTAAAAATTACAGTTACTTGTCATTCCCGCAATCCCGAACGCATTCGGGAGTCGGGAATCCTTTATAAAAAACGATTCCGGACAAGCCGGAATGACGGAAAAACGACAACTGTTCGACTTTTTGTCGTCATGCCCGAAAGCGTTCGGGGCATTTAGAATGCATTGGAAAGAATAGATTCCGGCTTAAAGACTGCCGGAATGACAGATGGAAAAATTGAGTTTGCACACAGACTCCAAATAAGCTTATTGCCGTATTTCGGTTATAATATTAATCAATCTATACCCATAAGGAGGTAGCAAAGGCATGGAGGCCACAGTCAGGTTAGTCGATGGTATGAGGTTTATAGCAGAGGGGGCAACAGGCCATTCGGTTGTCATGGACGGCGACCCCAAGTTCGGTGGCAGTGATACCGCATCAAGACCGACCGAACTGGTACTCATGGGACTTGGTGGATGTGCGGGAATGGATGTCATATCCATCTTAAGAAAAAAGAGACAGGATGTAAGCGACCTTGAGATAGTGGTCAGCGCCAAACGGGCCGATTCTCACCCCAGGAAGTTCACCGATATTAATATTGAGTTTGTCGTAAAAGGCAGGGATATCTCACGGGAAGCGGTAAAAAGGGCGGTTCAACTCTCGATGGACAAATACTGTTCCGTCAAGGCAACCCTCGAAGGTGTGGCAAAGATAACACACTCATTCAGGGTGCTTGAGGAGGCATAGAGAGGCGGGATGCTCCTTTTTCTAAGCAAACGGGTTACAGAACTTACTATTACCCTCTTCGGGATAACCCTTCTTTCGTTTTTCATAATTCACCTTGCACCCGGAAAGCCAACGGATGTCCTTACGGAGCTTAACCCGAAGATCACCCCTGAGGCAAGGGAAATGCTCGAAAAATATTACGGTCTGGACAAACCTATCATCATCCAGTACCTTCTCTGGGCCAAGAGGATAGTCAAACTGGACTTCGGGGAATCCTTCTCAACAGACAGACGCCCTGTCTGGACTAAGATAAAGGAGAGAATCCCTGTTACCATTTCAATAAACCTGGTAAGCATGATTCTTGTTTTTCTCATTGCCATTCCAATCGGAATCTCCTCTGCCACGCGACAACACTCACTCTTTGACAAGGTCACCACCATAGGCGTTTTTGTCGGATTCTCCATGCCGGCTTTCTGGCTCGGGATTCTTCTTATGATGCTCTTTGGGGTTTATCTACATATCCTCCCCATCTCCGGTATTAAATCGATGAACTATGACGCACTTTCAGTCGGCGGCAAGATGGTGGACGTGGGCAGGCATTTGATACTGATCGTATTTGTTTCCGCCATTGGTGGCCTTGCAGGTATCTCCAGGTACATGCGCAGCAGCATGCTCGAGGTGATCAGGCAGGACTACATCACCACTGCCAGGGCAAAGGGACTCCCCGAGCGGATGGTCATCTACAGACACGCACTCAGAAACGCCCTGCTTCCCATAATAACCATCTTCGGGCTTTCAGTCCCCGGACTGCTCGGCGGGAGCGTCATCCTTGAAAAGATATTCGGCATCCCGGGGATGGGCCAGCTGTTCTACATGTCGGTCATGACGAGGGATTACCCCCTCATAATGGGACTGCTTACCATCGGGGCGGTTCTTACGCTCATCGGGAACATGTTGGCCGATCTATGTTATGCGCTGGCAGACCCGCGGACGAGGAGGACTTAAAGGATGAAAGGTGTCTTATGGGAGAGATTCAGCCGTAACAAACTTGCCCTGACAGGGAGCATACTTGTTGTTATCCTCTTCACTGTAGCCATCTTTGCCCCCATCCTGGCCCCATATGAGTATGACTTCATTGACCGCAACCACATACTTGAACCGCCAAGCCGGACACACATCCTCGGTACCGACGACCTCGGAAGAGACCTGCTGAGCAGGATGCTCTACGGTGCAAGGATATCCCTTGCCGTGGGTTTTGTTGCCGTGGGTATCTCAACCATAATCGGAATCCTGATAGGCTCAATAGCCGGTTATTACGGGGGGCTGCTTGACAGACTGAATATGAGGATCGTTGACGTAATGCTGTCAATACCGACATTCTTTCTGATCCTTGCCGTTATCGCATTTATCGGGCCGAGTATATGGAATATCATGTTTATTATCGGTCTTACCTCCTGGATGGGTGTTGCCCGGCTTGTAAGGGCGGAGTTTCTCAGCCTCAAAAAGCGTGAATATGTCCTTGCGGCAAAGGCGATAGGGGCGTCCGACATAAGGATTATATTCAGACATATGCTGCCAAACAGTCTTGCCCCGATCATTGTATCTGCAGTACTTGGTGTTGCATCGGCAGTGCTGCTTGAGTCCTCCCTCAGTTTTTTGGGTCTCGGTGTTCAGCCTCCATATCCAAGCTGGGGAAATATCCTGACCACAGGCCAGGCCAATATAGAGATTGCCTGGTGGCTTTCCGTCTTTCCCGGGCTTGCAATCCTGCTGACCGTACTCTCTTACAACCTCCTTGGAGAGGGATTGAGGGATGCCCTCGACCCGAGGCTCTGGGGAGAGAGGTAGGATATGACCGTAAAACAACTCATACTTTTCGATATTGACGGGACACTCATAGACTCCGGCGGGGCCGGGATAAGGGCACTGAATCTGGCATTCTCCGAACGCTTCGGTATTGACATTGCCTTTAACGGCATTTCAATGGCCGGTAAAACAGACATGCAGATTGTGAAAGAGGCGCTAAAACTTCACGGGATCGGGAACAACAACGGGGAGGTGGAGCTTGTTACCAGGAGGTACCTGACCATACTCCGCTCGGAAATTGATAACCCGCACAGGACTGTGAACCCCGGAGTTTTCGATATTCTCGAGCATTTAAAAGCAGAGGGGTATCCCCTCGGTCTACTGACGGGAAATATTGAAGGCGGGGCCCGGTTAAAGCTCTCACCCTTCGGGCTTAACAGGTATTTCCCCTTCGGTGCCTTTGGAAGCGATCATGAGGACAGGGACCACCTTCTACCTATAGCCATTAAGCGCTTTCCCGTATCGGGGGAAGCCGTTAAGCCTGAGGATTGTGTAATCATTGGTGATACACCGAGGGATGTCCGGTGCGCTCACGTACACGGTGCAAGCTGCATAGGGGTGGCAACAGGGCCGTTCACTATGAATGAACTTGAAGATTCAGGGGCGGATCTCACCATTGGAGACCTCAGAGAGAAAGAGAAGATACTGGTGTTTCTCGATGATGGGCGGCGTTGATTGATTACATATTTCCGCCGTTTGACTCGTGGGTCAAGTTTGATGGCAGATGGGTAATGGCTTTTCGTCCCATTCTCGGCGGAACTCCTCAAATTCGGCCACAGGTGGCTGAGGGGTGTCCTTTTCGGCGATGAAGAATTAAAAAGAAGGGAAGAAGCATAGGCTGAAAGGCTTAAATTAACATCCGGAGAGTTTCTCTATGTCACTGTAAAGCATTCGTCCCACCTGCAGCCCCTTGTCTATTATTTCAGGACCGTATTTCTTACCCGTTTCCGTCCTGAATGTACCCTTTACTTTCTCAATATATTCAAGGGATTTGTTGTAGTTTCTAATAAATTCCTTTAACTTTTTATTGCCCGCTTCGAGCATTTCCCAGACAGTAACCGTAAAATTATCCACTCCCCATCTGAACTTGTCCGCGTCATACAGGGCATTGCTGACAAGTGCTCCAAATTCATCATCGGGCGTCACCACGGACCCGAACGCCTCGTGGTTCCTTATGGCAACAACGACATACCTCTTCAGCCAATCCTCCATACCAAAACCATCGAGAAATCTCCCGGCCTCCTTACTGCCTTCAACCGCATGGTCCTCCTCCCCCCTCTTTATGTCATGGAGCAGCCCGGCAACATGGGAGGCAACTATCAGGTCCTTAAGCCTGCCCTCCGGAATCCCCATACCCGTCCCTTCAATGTTCACTATCGCACCTGCATCCACAGCAACTGCAATTGAATGGTCAAAACCATGACCCATCGTTTCCTGCGTTAAATTAAGGTGATTAATACACTGCTTCGTCAAGATGCTATTTCTTAAAATCCTCTCGGAAAGTCTTATATCAGCAGCGTATTTCTGATAAAACTCCGGAGGGGACAGTGTCTTTGAAAGCTCAAGGGCCTTCTTCTTCAGCTTGCCGTATATCTCCCTCTCCGACATCCTATCAGGTATCACGCAATCCTTTCCTCGGGATCACCCTGATCCCCGACCTGTCGATGTGGAGACCGAACCTCTCATCCTCTGAATCATGCCCAACCCTGGCAGACTCCCCGATCACATTCAATTTATCAACGATTGTATTCTTCAAATGCGCACCCCGTTTTATAAGCGTCTTATCCATTATAATCGAGTCCTCAATCACCACGTTCTCCTCTATCACCACCCCGGTACGGATAACGGAATTTCTTATCCGTGCATCCTTGACTATCACACCCTCGGATATCATGCTGTTTTCTATATTTGCATTGAGTATCTTTGTTGCAGGGGACTTAAATCCGGACGGATAGATCGGCCAGGCTGCATTATTCAGTTCAAAGAGGGGTTTCTCACCCAGCATATCCATATGTGCGTCAAAGAATGCCTTTATCGTACCCACATCCCTCCAGTACCCGCGTTCCTCGTAGGGCTGAAAGCCCTGTATGGTGTTCATTGCAAAATCATAGGCAAACAGCCGGCCGTCATCAACAAGCCCAGGGAGTATATGAGCCCCGAAATCGTTATGCCTTTTAGTCTGTGCCTCTATCAGGGCATTAATAAGCACATCTGTATTGAAGATGTAATTACCCATCGATACATAGGCCCTGTTGCCGTCCGACGGCATCGGGGTCGGGTTCTCCGGTTTTTCCTGAAAACCAATAATCCTGTTTTCGCTGTCGGTCTGTATAACCCCGAAGGACGTGGCCTCCTCGACCGGAACGGGCCTTGTCGCCACGGTAACATCTGCATTTCTGTCGAGATGAAAATCGATCATCTGCCTTATATCCATGCGGTATATATGGTCGGCTCCAAATACCAGCACGAGGCCGGGACGTTGCTGGGTTATGAGATTAATGTTCTGGAAGACTGCATCTGCCGTTCCCTGAAACCACTCGGGACCCATCCTCATCTGCGGTGGAACTACCGCGATAAAGTGATCCCTGATGATGGGTGACATAACCCAGTGTTGCCTGATATGTTCAATCAGTGACTGTGATTTATACTGAACGAGAAGATATATGGAAAATATCCGTGAATTGACCAGATTGCTGAGAACAAAATCCACGATCCTGTATCTGCCCCCGAAGGGTACCGACGGTTTGGAACGGAATGCGGTCAGCGGAAAGAGTCGTTCACCTTTACCACCTGCAAGGACAAAGGCAAGTATATCGGGATGTAACATTAAGACCTCCTCAGATTAAAATATGTCCTGTTTTAAGCGCTTCCCTTACAATGCACCTTGCCGAAAGCCCCGGCCTTTGCTCGAAGAACTTGACTAAACAGTGTCCGTGTATAAAGTCCAGCAGTTGTCTCTATTCCGTCATTCTCCGAAAGCGTTCGGGCATCCGGAAAACACTGAAAACACCGGATTCCGGCTTATCGTATGTTTTTGAGTGTTTTTATTATATCATGATTCCAATGAAATGATGATCCCGTGATATCAGATTACCCTGAATCCTTAAGAAGCTGAAAGGATGACCCCGTGTCCATACCCTCTTCAGAATGTGCAGGTTTCTCTATGGACGTATCCGGATCCAGGTGCCGTGGTTGCTTTTATATCCGTTATTATGTCAAAATTTTAACTGTAATTAAATAGTTTTCCCTTAAATTTCCGACCAGGAGATCACGCTATGTCAAAAAAATTACTGCCCGTTATCATCCTCTCTGTTGTATTACTCCTCAGCGTTTCGTGTTCGAAGAAGCCCGCTGCAGTGGTAAACGGCAAAGAGATCACTATGGAGGCTTTTAACCGGCAACTTATGCTGAGAAAGGAATCAGCCAAGGCCGGAGGTGCCAGCATAGAAGAAAAAAAGCTGAAAGGGACCGTAATCGATGAACTTATCGGGTATGAACTCCTCATCCAGGGGGCAAAGGAAAAAAAGATCTCCGTCAATAAAGATGAGATAAACAGAGAGATAGATTCTATCAAGCAGTTACTCGGTGAAGAACGGTTCAACGCTTCTTTAAAGAAACTTGGAATCACATTGGAGGAACTTAAAAAAGAGGTTGGGGAAAGACTTTTAATCAATCAACTCCTTACCTCGATGGTTCCTGAAAACTCCATAAAGGAGGAGGATATCAAGGACTACTACATGAACAGCAAAATACCCTTTATGAAACCCGAAAGGGTATTAGTCAAACTGATACAGGTCCCCACAAGGGAAGAAGGAGAAAAAATCCTCAAGGAAATAAAGGAAGACAAGATCGACTTCGATACCGTCGGTGAAAGATTCAAGAAGGAAAAAACGGCGGTCGTTAGTGAATACGGATGGGCCAGATCCGACCTCTTTACCGGAACAATTGCCGATGCACTCAAGGAACTAAAGAAAGGCGAGGTCGGTGGGCCGTATAAGGGAAAGGATGGTTTTTATCTTCTCAGGGTCAAGGACAGGAAGCCCTCGTCGGTCATGTCCTTTGAAGAGGCAAAGGATCAGATAAGATCCATGCTGCTGGATCAGAAGCGCCAGGCCGTAACGGCTAAATACATTGCAGAGCAGAAGAAAAAGGCAGATATAAAGGTCTACGTAAGGTAACCGGCATGCACGAGAAAGTGGTTCTTCGCCTTGTTAACAGTGAGATAATCAAGGGATATATCAAGGATTTTTCAGAGAGCAGCGACGAAACAGAGGTAGAAGACCAGGCCACGGGCAAGGTCCTCTCTGTTAAGATGGAGTCATTAAAGGCGATATTTTTTGTAAAATCCTTTGATGGAGACCCTGCCTACAGGGAGAGCAAACGTTACGGCAGGATGCCGGAAAAGAAAAAGAGAGTCTATGTGAGATTCAAGGACAGGGAGAGTCTTCTGGGCTATATTGAGGGGGATATCCCCTGGGAAAAGGGGTTCTTCCTCTCCAAAACCTCGGATGGAAAGAAAGGGTTCTTCCTTATTCCGACCGACCGGGAAAGTAATAATAAACGGGTTTTTGTTGTAGCCTCCTCGATCGAAGATATCGCATTTATTTAAGGTCCGGTTATTAATATAGAGCCTGTGTATGAAGTCGAACAGTTGTCGTTTTTCCGTCATTCCGGCTTGTCCGGAATCGTTCTTTAAGAAGGATTCCCGACGTGCTTCGCTTGCGGGAATGACAAATAACCGTAATTTATACACAGACACTAACTAAACTACATGAGATGCTGAAACAAGTTCAGCATGACAATAACAGCTATTTTATATACGGACTTTATTTGAACTTTATTTAAACGCGGACCACCAATTCAGAATTCGAAGGAGCAGAGATGTTAAAAAAATACCTGACAACCATGCTTTTTTTATTCCTCTCCATTGCCCCCAATATTGCCCATTCCAGTATTCTTCTTGACAGGGTGGTAGCAATAGTAGGCAAGGACGTAATAACCTGGAGCGAACTCTATGAAAACATGGAATTCGAACTCGCAGACAAGCTGAGGGGGCTCACTAATGATGAAAAAAGAAGGATCTTGAAAAAATACGAAAAGGACTATCTTGAGAGGATCATAGATCTGAGGCTTCAACTGCATGAAGCGCGCAAGAAAAATATCGGAGTCACCGAGTCAGAACTCAACGATGCAATTTCACAGATAAGAAAGAAGTTCGGATTAAATGAAGACGCCTTTAAGAAGGCCTTGAAAAAGGAAGGCTTCTCCTATGATGAATACAAGAAAAAGGTCAAAGAACAGATAATAGTCTCCAAGCTGATTAATTCAGAAGTCAGGAATAAAATCATAGTTACGAAGGAGGAGATATCCCGTTACATCCGTAACAACAAGGATAATCTCTCTTCCGGCGAGGAATACAGGATCCGCCAGATATTCTTCAGAACCACAGGCAAGGAGGACAAGGCCTCTGCAGCAAAGAAGGCCGGGAAGGTAATGGAACTCCTGAATAAGGGGGACCCCTTTGATAGCCTCGCCGTTAAATACTCGGAAGGACCGAATGCAGGAAGGGGTGGTGAGCTTGGTTATATAAAGAAGAAAGATCTTGCGGCCCCTTTCCTTGAGGCCATTGACAATCTGGAGATTGGACAATACAGCAAGCCCTTCCGGACCGAACGGGGGCTCCATATAATCTATCTTGAAGACAAGCTTAATCCCGAAACATCCAGGAAGGACCGTATCAGGGCCAAGCTCGTTGAAGAGAAGTTCAGGAAGAGGCTTAAGGAATGGACAAGGTCCTTAAGGAGCAGGGAATTTATCGAGGTCAAACTCTGAACACCCATGAAAACGGCCCTCACCATAGCCGGATCCGACCCCACCGGAGGCGCCGGGGCACAGCTCGATCTCGGGGTATTCCGGAAGATCGGGGTCTATGGCCTCTCTGCAATTACTGCCGTTACAGCACAGAACACAAAGGGTGTCAGGGATATATTCCCGCTCCCGCTCCATGTAGTAAGGGGGCAGATCAGCACAGTACTCGACGATATCCGTATTGATGCAATTAAGACGGGCATGCTCTATTCAAAAGACGTGGCGGGGGTCGTCTCCGAGATAGAGAGAGAAGACAACAGAATTCCCCTCGTTGTTGATCCTGTAACAATATCCTCGTCCGGATGCCCCCTCACCATAGACGGCAATATTGAGGAGCTACTGTCCCCCCTTCTTCCACTGACAACCGTTATTACGCCGAATGTCTATGAGGCTTCACTGCTGAGCGGGGTCCGGATAGAGGGCATAGAAGATATGGAACGTGCGGCAAGGGCGCTCAGGTCACGGGGACCCGGGGTAGTGATAATCACCGGTAGGCGCCTGTCCGAACCTGACCCAGGGGACCTGCAAAAATCCCCTTCGGGTATAACACTTGATCTGTATTACGACGGCATCGGTTTTCACCGCCTCGAATCGGAACTATACCCCGGTGAATACCACGGAACAGGATGCGCCTTCTCCTCGGCAATAACCGCCTACCTTGCCCTTGGAAAAAACAGCCTTCAAGCAGCACGGCTTGCAAAGAACCTTGTTACCGATGCCATAAGGAGGGCCTACAAGCCGGGACATGGCATGGGACTGCTGAGGGTCTGAATCAGCCACACACATCTGCCTTCTCTTGAATGCGATATATTTCCATATTTACATTCCTTGCCTTCATCCCCGGCCTTTGGCGGGCCTTTCGGCAAGGTGCATTGCAAAACCGGGTGATTTGCTTAGAGGTATATTAATCATGAAAAAAAGAACAGTATTTTTATGCCAGTCCTGTGGATACACGGCCCTGAAGTGGCTCGGAAGATGCCCTGATTGCGGGCAATGGAATTCCTTTGCGGAGGAACAGAGGTCGGGTCAGGAAAGAAAGAGGATCGAAAACCATTCCACTCCCCTTGCTTTAAATTCAATATCCCTTGAGGACGGCAATCGTGTTTCCACCACAATTTCCGAGCTTGACCGGGTGCTTGGCGGCGGACTGGTATCCGGCTCCGTCGTCCTGATCGGTGGCGACCCCGGGGTTGGAAAGTCCACCCTCATTCTCCAGGCCCTTAACGGGCTTGTCAAAGGTAGTGGTACGGGGCTCTATGTCTCCGGAGAGGAATCGGCTTCCCAGGTGAAGATCAGGGCTCAGAGGTTGGGTATAGAATCCGATGATTTACTGATACTCACAGAAACATCCCTCGAAAGCATCCTTTCTTCCATGGATGAGATCAGGCCCTCTGTTGCCGTTATTGATTCAATACAGACGATATTCACCGAGGAACTCACATCCGCCCCCGGCACGGTAGGACAGGTGAGGGAATGTTCAGCTCATATGATGACTTACGCCAAGAGACACAACATACCCACCTTTATAATCGGTCACGTAACCAAGGAAGGGGCCATTGCAGGGCCAAGGGTGCTTGAACACATCGTAGACACGGTTTTGTATTTTGAAGGGGAAAGATCTCACTCCTTCCGGATACTCCGGGCCGTAAAGAACAGGTTTGGTTCAACCAACGAGATAGGTGTCTTCGAGATGACCGACAGCGGCCTTATCGAGATCCTAAACCCATCGGAACTCTTTTTAAGGGAAAGGCCCTCTGATGTATCCGGTTCTGTTGCAACATCGACCATGGAGGGAACAAGGCCCCTCATAGTGGAGATTCAGGCGCTCGTTTCACCAACCTCCTTCGGTATGCCGAGAAGGACCTCCATAGGTGTCGATAACCAGAGGGTAAACCTTCTTATTGCCGTGCTTGAAAAAGTCGGAGGACTTCAGCTCGGGCTTACCGACATATATGTGAACGTTGTTGGAGGTCTGAGGATCCAGGAACCTGCAACAGACCTCCCGATAATACTTGCAATCGCCTCTTCACTGAGGGAAGTTCCTCTCCCAAACGACCTCATTGTCTTTGGGGAAGTAGGCCTTTCAGGAGAGATCAGATCGGTAAGTAACGGAGAATCGAGACTTAAAGAAGGAGAAAAGATCGGATTCCGGAAGGCGGTTGTGCCGGCTAACTCTAAAGCCAGGAACTCCAAAGGGAAAAAACTCCAGATCACCGAGGTAAGAAATATTCATGAAGCGCTGGAGACAGTTATCTCCGCTTAGGCTGTCATGGGTCATACCTGAAGGGCGAGATCCACTGCAACCGCATCAACAATATCAGCTTCGATACTAACTCTCTTTAATAAATAGCCCTCGAGAAGGGCATTATCACAGATGGTATTTATCAAACGGGGAACGCCCTTTGAGTACCTATACACTCTACACATGGCATCCCTGGAAAAGATATCCTTTTCGGCACCTGCTATATGGAGCCGGTGCCTGATATAATCAACCGTACCCTCTTCAGTCAGGGATGTGAGCTTGACCCTTATGGCAACCCTCTGCTTCAGGGGTTCATCGAGAGACAGCAGGGTTTCGAACTCCGGCAGGCCGAAAAAAACAAAGTTGGACATCTTTCCGTCATGTGTCTCCATGTTCAGAAGCCCGCGGAACTCCTCCATAAGCTCTCTTGAGTTTAACATCTGAACCTCATCAATGAGAATTACCGCCTTTCTCCCGGATTCATTTATCTCAACAAGTCGCCTGTATATCTGACCCAGTATTTCAAGCTTACCATCCTTTATATCCTCGATCCCCAGCTGCATGGCGAACTTCCTCAGAAGCCAGTCCGAACTCACCGATGAATGTATCACCACGAGGAGGGTGGCCTCGTAATGCTCCTCGTCAAGATCCTCAAGCAGGCGGCGGGCAAGGGTTGTTTTGCCGGTGCCGACATCTCCTATTACAACGGCGAGACCCTTTTTGCTGTCAATGGCATACTTTAACTTTGTCAGCGCATCTGCATGCTGGACACTGTTGTAATAAAACCTGTTATTAACTACGTTGGAAAAGGGGTGTTCCCTGAGATGGTAATAATCGAGGTAATCCATCGTTATGTTTACTCCCTCCTTCTTGAGAAACGGAGAAATATGTCAAATCATAAAATCATGCCCGGTTATCGGGAAGTATGCCGGTTCATTGTATTAAATGTAGGATATCCTGTCCTTCTTGGGTTTCTTGTTGTCTTCTTCAACAACTTCAGCAACGTCCTTAACGACCCCAAGCCTCTGTTTAACCGAGCTTACCTTTTCATTTACACTCCTGAACATTGAATCCCACCCATAGATTTCAATGTAGATGTCAAGTGCATTTCTTAGATCTCCGTTGTTTTCATAGGCCCCGGCAAGATCATACTTCAATCCCCAGTAAGACTCATCCCTATCGGTCATTTTTTTTGATGCCTCCTGAAAGGCATCAATGGCAAGTGAATACAGTTTCTTCTCCATGTAACAGATTCCAAGCATACTGAGAACATGGATCTTCCTCTCAGGATCACTCCTTGCCATCTGAAACTCCTTGATCGCATCATCAATAAGCCCCATCTCCTTATAAGCTATCCCGAGATTATAATGTGTTTCATAATCCTCATCTTCCAGTTCTTCGGAAATCCCTTTTTTGAATTCCTCAAATATATCGAGAACCTCACTGTCAAGGCTCGGTCCCGGCACGTCCTCCTCGACGGTATCCTCCCCGGGGTCTCTATCGACAGAGGCTTCCACCTCCCCGGTTATACCCTCAACCACTTCCTCAACGGATTCTTCTCCCCGGGAAGGCTCCCCCTGCTCAATATCCCCCCCTGGAATCAACACCTCGATCTCCTTTATCTTATCCTCTATATCCTTGTTGTCCGGAAAGATGCGATAGACACGTTCATAAATCGAGAGGGCATCCTGGTAAAGTCCTTGCCTGAAATAAAATTCGGCCTCAGCCAGCTCCTCGGAGTATTCCTCTATAGCCCCCGGGCTGGATTGATCAGGAAAAGCAACCGTCTCCTCCGTTGAAAATGCCTCTACAGAACCCTCATCGATTCCCTCCAGCGCCACACCCTGGAACTCCGTGTCAAGTGTCGAGGAGGTTGCCATCCCTTCCTGGCCCTTTGCCATCTCCACCAAACGCGGATCATCGGGGTCTATGTCAAAGGCCTCCTTTATCACTTGTTCCTTCTGCTCAACACTACCCTCTCTCTCAAAAAGACGTGCAAGTATCAGACATTCAGTAACTGCGGACTCCCTGTCGCCCTTCTCCAGGTAGATGCTCTTAAGACGGCGATGAACCTCCATATTCTCAGGTTCTTCAACCCTGAGTTTCTCAAGGACATCGAGGGCTTCGTCCATGAGGCCATAACGCACGAAGATATCCGCATCAACAAGCTTCTCATCGAGGGATTTCTCTTCTTTTACCGGTTCATCCGTAATACCGAGATCGCTCTCAATCCGTGACACCTTCCGAGCTACATCCACTGATGCAGGGTTGAGTTTCAACGCATCCTTGAAGTAACTAAGCGCCTCCTCCGGATGCCCCTTGTCAATCTTGATATCACCAAGGGATACAAGCTCATTAAAGAGTTCTTCCTCCGCACCGGTCTTACCATATATCTCAACGAGTTTTTCAGTGCATTCCTCAGGTGCAAGGTTCCTGTATTTGGTCAGCAGTGAAACGGCATCGTCATACTCCTCCCTCCTGAGATAATCATCAAGAACAGCCCTGTAGCTTTCCCAGGCAAGGTCTTCCTTTCCCTCCTTTACATATATATCGGCAAGGAGCCTGCTTGCCTTAACCGAAAGGGGTCCGTCTTCCTCAAAGTCCTCCCTTGACAGAAGAGCAAGGATTCTGTCTTTGGCGCCTTCCAAATCGCCGCCGGCAATCATCAGCTCTGAAAGATTCACCTCGAGGTCTGCTTTTTCAGGGTACAACTCTATACCCTTATCCAGAAGTTTCCTTGCCTTGTCAAACTCCCCCTGTGAGAAAAAGAAATCATAGAGAACAGCGTATATATCAAACAGTCGGGGATAAATCTCGAGGGCCTTTTCATAATACTCCCTTGCCTGATCAAGATCCCCCTTTTCTTCACAGACTCTCCCTATACTGAGATACTCCCGTGCCGCCTCATCTATATACCCCTCCTTCTGCATGTACTGTGCAAGCTTGACTCTCAACGACAGGTTTGTAGGCGCAAGGTCCACAATCTTATCAGAGACATGCTTGAGGGCATCCTTGCTGCCATCCTTTGCGTAGGCATCAACCGCTGCGAGGTAGTATTTTATGGCATCGGTTATGAGGCCCTTTTCTTCATTGAGCAAACCTATTTGATGGAGGGCCTTTGCATCGTTAGGTACAAGATTTAGAATCTTCTTGAAGAGGGCCTGGGCCTTGGTGAGGAAACCTTCGTGCTTGAAATAGTCGGCAGACTTATGAAAAAATTCTACGGCCTTTTCCCTTTTACCTTTCCTGTAATACAGGTCCCCGATAGTGTTGAAGACATTACCATCCGGATTATGAGCAACATAGTCCTCCCAGACGGCGATAGCCTTGTCAACCTGTCCCTTTGAAAGGTGTTTCTGAGCCTCTCTGAAAAATCCTGTCTTGTCAGCCATAAAAACCCAAACTCCCCCTCGAGAAGTTATACGCTCTGTTGAGACATCTTTTCCATAATATCAAGAACTGTTATTGGAGGATACCTTTAACATAGAATATCAACATTTATCATGATATGTCAATAAGTTACATTAACTTCTTACCCGGATCCGGTGATAAGGCGATGTCAGGAGCAGAATGATCGACTCCCCACTCATCCCAGACGGGCATCCATCCCGCCTCCGGGGCGGTTTTAGGCCCCGCCATACAGGTGAGGCTTATCTGAAAACACAAATCCTTCAGGGTCCGGCATACCGTTGCTTTTCGTTGTCATACAGTCTCTTATCACCATATCGTGATTCCCGGAAAACCGCTTGTTTCGGATGTTTCCTGACCGGACCGCCCTGATACCCCCTGCTTTTTGTTAAAATTAAAGATGTTCGAAGAATGCATTTCCTCCATCAGAGAAAGTGGACTCCTCAGGGAAATCAGGGACAGGAACACCCCCCAGGGAAGACTCCTCTCAATAGAGGGAAAAAACCTGATCAATTTTTCATCCAACGATTATCTCGGTCTCTGCAACCACGGGGAAATCATTAAGGCAATCACCGATTCCATCGGTTCCTTCGGTTCCGGCGGCGGGGCCTCCCGTCTTCTTTCAGGTGGAACAGCCCTTCATGGTGAGCTTGAAAAGGAGCTATCCCTCCTTAAACAGACTGAAGGGGCTTTGCTCTATAGCACCGGATATCAAGCCAACACAGGAACCATACCTGCTCTGTCAGGTGAAGATGCGGTTATCCTCAGTGATGAACTCAACCACGCAAGCATAATCGACGGATGCCGGCTGAGCAGATCACCTGTAAGAATATTCGGGCATAAGGATACGAACGAGGTAGAATCGATTTTAAGAAAGATCGGAAAACGACGGATACTGATTGTAACGGAATCCGTCTTCAGTATGGACGGAGACATTGCCCCGCTTGATACCCTCTATCACCTTGCCATGCAATACAATGCACTCCTTTATATCGATGATGCCCATGCAACGGGGGTTCTGGGTGAGGGAAGGGGATCACTTCAGCACTTTGATCTCCCACCAAGGGGTTTCGTGGTCCAGATGGGAACCCTCTCAAAGGCCGTTGGTTCACTGGGTGGTTTTATTGCGGCAAGTTCAGAGATCATCAGGTGGCTGGTAAACAGATCGAGGTCCTTTATCTACACAACCGCACTGCCCCCTCACACTGTGGCAGCTTCCCTGAGGGCATTAAGGATTATCAGGGATGAACCCTCCCGGTTAGAGAAACTCTGGAACAACAGGGAGACCCTTATGTCGGGCCTCCAGGGGCTTGGTATGGATACGGGGGCATCGGAAACTCCCATTATCCCCATACTGCTCGATGACAACAGCTCTGCATTGAGACTCGCTGATTTTTTCATCTCAAAGGGTATATTCGCCCCGGCGATAAGATACCCTACGGTAAAGAGGCCCAGGATTCGGCTCTCCCTGTCATCCTCACATACCGATGAAGATATTGATTTCCTTGTCAAGACCATCAAGGAGGCGCTGGATTGCGGGTTGCTCTCATAACCGGGGCCACAGGTGGACTTGGCAGAGAACTGGCCAAGAGACTTGATGCCGAGGGGTTCAGGATAATAATCCACTATTTCACATCGGAGAACGAAGCAAAAGCGCTCTCATCCACGCTTAACAACCACCCCTGCCTGATCAGGTCCGACATCTCTGATTTTAAAAAGACGGCCGGGATGGCTCAACAGATCGAAGGGGACATCGGAAGGCTCGATATCATTATAAACAATGCCGGCATAACAAAGGATCTCCCCCTCATGAGCTATCCCCTGTCAACCTGGAACAAAATCATCGACACTAATCTCAAAGGGACTTTCAACTGCGTCAGGCACCTGACACCTTTAATGATAAACTCGGGCGGAGGACATATAATAAACATCTCTTCCTACTCGGGCTTGCACGGTAAGGCCGGACAGGTTGCATACAGTGCATCAAAGGCCGGAATAACAGGGTTTACCATAAGTGCCGCCCGTGAACTCTCCGGATATGATATATTCGTAAACGCTGTTGTCCCGGGTTATCTGCCCGTGGGGATGGGTGCCGCTGCAAAAAAGGCAATGGACGAAGCCATGGCAGGCAGTATGACGGGAGCGCTATCATCACCGGAGAATGTGGCGGCATTTATATCCTGTCTTGTCGGCACCAGGGGAATCACAGGACAGGTATTCACACTTGAGAGCAGGGTTTAGTTCCCTCTCCTTCAGGGTATGCTCACATCATGGACGGGTTATCCGGCGCCGAACCCCTCGGCGATATCGACAACGGCAATACCTGAAAGGCACGGGTTCAGGCATTGCAAAAGGGGCGTCAACCCCGGGCGGGCCAACCATTCTCCCGATGAGGCAGGCACAACAATCACGGTCCTTTCATTCAACCCGCCTTTATTAGAACCTGGATCCAGCGATAAGAAGAGGCAGGTTGAGATGAAGGAGGAGAATGAGAGTATCTGAAGGGATTTGGATTTTGTATAAGATTCACTGGGAGGGTGAATCGCAAAATTCCCTCGGAGACGGGCCGGATGCCCGTCGGGAATGACTGAAGATACTGTCATGCTCCTCCTTAACATCAGTTACCGCTGTATTTGGGTAGAAAGAGATTTATTCAAGGCTTATATATTAAAATGTAATGAACCGATTTTAAAATACTTGACTTTTTTTGCATATAACAATAAAATTTGTCAGTAGGTCATAAACTCCTTGAACAATAACTTTAGGGTGTGAAACCCCACAAAGAGAGGTGAGATATGAGCAAAAAATTACTTTTGGCGGATGACAGCATAACAATCCAGAAGGTGGTTGAACTGATACTTGCGGACGAGGACTTCGAGATCAAGTCCGTGAGTACGGGTGAGGATGCCTGGAACGTTATAAAGGAATTCAAACCCGATATAGTCCTTGCCGACATTGAGATGCCGGAGATGAACGGCTACCAACTCTGTGATCACATCAAAAATGACGAGGATACAAGGGATATACCCGTCCTACTCCTTGCCGGCGCCTTTGAACCGATTGATGAAGAAATGGTAAAGGAGATGAAGGCCGATGATTATCTCGTCAAGCCCTTCGAATCACAGGAGTTAATAAGCAAGATCAACGCTGTGCTTACTGAAAAAGAGGTCTCAGAGGAATCTGAAGCTGCGGTTGTTGCAGAAGTTGGAGAGGCTGAGGGTGACGCATCACCTGCTGAACATGCCGAGGTGGCGGAATCAGCGGAGGCTGCTGAGGCGGTTGAGATCTCAGAGCAACCATGGCTGAAGGAGGAAACAGGGACCTGGAACCTCGAGGAAGATATAACCTTTGAAGAATCCGTCACGAAAGCTCCGCCGTTGGAGACCGGGGAAGAAGAAATAGCTTCAGAAGAGGCGCCTGATGTGGCATCTGCGGAAAGCGGAGTCTCTGAAACGGGGAAAGAACCTGCAAAACAGGCTGCTGAAGCAGTGGATTCCATAATCAGAGATACCGTCGACAACAGGGTCGCATCCATCTTTGAAAGGATCGATACAGAAACCATCAACAACAGCATTACAGCCCTCATAAAGGACAGCGTAGATAGAATCATGACTGATATTGATATAAAAGATACTATAAATGCAGTCATCCGTGCGGAGGTCGGCGCCAGGCTGGAAGATATACTGGATGAATCACTGCCAAAACAGATTGAAGATACGGTGAAATCGGCCATTGAGGAAATGTCATCCTCTCTACAACAGCAGATTGAGAAGGTAATATGGGAAACCGTTCCCGACCTTGCTGAAACCATCATTACCAGGGAGATCGAGAGGATAAAATCCGAGTTCTGACCCTCTTTTCATCTCCCCTGTTTCTCGGCCTTCCAGGGTCCTGAATAAAGTTATTGCAATTTAAAATGCAATTGAGTCTATTGTACAAACCCGTCATCTGTCATTCTGAACTTATTTCAGGGACTTTTAATTCTCTGATTTTATAAAATTCCGAAACAAGTCCGGAATGATTTTTTCAGGCATTTTTGGTTTGCGCAACAGACTCAGTATTCTATTTTTAAACCAGGATTGATTATCATAGAATTCAGATCATCGAGCAAGCCTAAGGCTTGCTTCTTTTTGTATAAAAAGATATTAAAGAGGAGTGAAATGAGCAGACTGGACAAGAGTTACGATCCCTCCGTGGAAATGAAATGGTACGAGTACTGGAAACAGGAGGGGTTCTTTAAACCCGAGATCAACCCTGAAGGAGAACCCTTCTGTATAGTTATACCCCCACCCAATGTCACGGGATCACTCCATATGGGACATGCCCTCAATGCAACGTTACAGGATATATTAACAAGGTGGAAAAGGATGAAAGGATTCAGGGCGCTCTGGTTGCCCGGAACCGATCATGCCGGGATTGCTACGCAGAACGTCGTGGAAAAGCATCTCTCCCAGGAGGGCACCGACAGGTATGCCCTTGGCAGAGAGGGGTTCATCAACAGGGTCTGGCAGTGGAAAGAGGAGTACGGGGAGAGGATCATAATCCAGCTAATGCGTTTGGGTGCCTCCTGTGACTGGACCCGTCTGAGGTTCACTCTTGACGACGGACTCTCACGGGCAGTGAGGGAGGTCTTTGTAAGGCTTTTTGAAGAGGGTCTTATTTACAGAAACCTGAGGCTTATCAACTGGTGTCCCCGCTGTCATACGGCATTGTCTGACCTCGAAGTGGAGTATGAGGATATTGAGGGAAGGTTAACCTACATAAGATACCCGCTGACCGGCGACAACGGCTACATTATTGTGGCAACTACACGACCTGAGACCATGCTTGGAGATACTGCCGTGGCAGTTCATCCCGACGACGGTCGTTACAGGGATCTTATCGACAAAATGATATCCCTCCCTCTTACAAACAGGGAAATCCCCATAATCTCCGACGAGACGGTTGATCCATCCTTTGGAACCGGGGCCGTCAAGGTTACACCTGCCCACGACTTTAACGACGAGGCTATTGCCCGGCGTCAGACCCCTCCCCTGCCCTTCATAACGGTTATTGACGAGCGCGGCAGGATGACCGAAACAGCCGGAAAGAAGTATGCCGGTCTTGACAGATATGAATGCAGAAAGGCTGTTCTTCAGGATTTAAACGAGTTAAACCTGATAGAAAAGGAACAGCGCCATACACATTCCGTGGGTCACTGTTACCGTTGCAAAACGATTATAGAACCCTTCTCCACCGTACAGTGGTATGTAAGTGTAAAGAGTCTCTCTGAAGAGGCGATCAAGGCCGTCAGGAACGGCAGTGTCAGGATAATCCCAGGGGCATGGCTTAACAGTTATTATTCATGGATGGAGAATATAAGGGACTGGTGTATCTCCCGGCAGATATGGTGGGGGCATCAGATACCCGTATGGTATTGCCCTTATTGCAAAACCGTCGAAGGCCAGCACCAGGGCGACCTCATCCATATAACGTTCTTTAAACCCCTCGATAAAGACGGTGAAAAAATAAGGGGGGGCACTTATACGGAACTAAGACTGCGTGGGGTAACTCCTGAAGAAATAACGGAATATGCAAACACCGTAAAGATTGAGAGGGTCGTTAAACCGATCTGCTCAGGGGAGGACCCCACAGAATGTCCTGACTGCGGCAACGAGGAACTTATAAGGGACCCCGACGTGCTGGACACGTGGTTTTCCTCCTCTCTATGGCCTTTCTCCACCCTGGGTTGGCCTGACAACACCGAAGACCTTGAAGTGTTCTATCCGACAAGCGTCCTCATCACCGGTTTTGATATACTCTTCTTCTGGGTGGCCCGGATGATGATGATGGGGCTCAAGTTCATGAACGACGTACCCTTCAGGGATGTCTATATACATGCGCTAGTGAGGGACTCCCAGGGACATAAGATGAGCAAGTCAAAGGGAAATGTGATAGACCCCCTCCTCTTGATAGACAAATACGGGGCCGATGCATTCCGTTTCACTCTGACCGCCTTTGCAGCCCAGGGCAGGGATATTAAGTTTTCAGAGGACCGTGTTGAGGGATACAAAAACTTCATAAACAAACTCTGGAACGCATCGAGGTTCATCCTCATGAACATCGAGGATGAAGATATCACTGATGACGCTGATACCGAATGGAAAGAAGACCTCGACATAACGGGCAGGTGGATCCTGAGCAGGCTCGTCCACACCTCAGGGGATATCAACCTATCACTCGAAGAATACTGTTTCAACGACGCGGCCAACACCATATACCAGTTCATATGGCATGAGTTCTGTGACTGGTATATAGAACTCTCAAAACCCGTTCTCTACAACGAATCCCCGGATGGGAAGTCAAGGACCGCAAACCTGAAGTGTCTTCTCCTTGTACTTGAAAACTCCCTCCGGTTGCTGCACCCCTTTATGCCCTTTGTAACTGAAGAGATCTGGCAGTCCTTGCCGGGGCATGGTAAAAGCATTATGGTCAGCACCTATCCGGACTACGGCGAAAGGGATCCGATTGCTGAAGAGGAGATGTCCTATATTATCGAGTCCATCACCGGTATAAGGAGCATCCGGGGTGAACTGAACATCTCTCCGTCCGTCGAACTGAAGGCTATGATCAAAACCTATAGTGAAAAAGCCGAAAGGATACTGAAGAAGAACTCCCTGTACATAAGGAGACTTGCAAAGACCGGGGATCTCGAGATAGGGCCTAAGGTATCGAAAGAACGTGGGATGGCAACATCGGTAAAGGAACATCTTGAAGTCTATGTGCCTCTTGAGGGTCTCCTGAATGTGGATTCCGAACTGTCAAGGCTTAAAAGGGATCTGAAAAAAGTGCAGGAGAAGGTCGGATTCCTGGACAGAAAACTCCTGAATGAGGATTTCATAAAAAAGGCGCCTGAAAGGGTTGTTGAAAAAGAGAAAAACAAGTATAATGACCTTATGGACAAAAAAGGCCGAATTATCGAGAGCCTCAATAAACTTCATGAACTAAAGGGTGATTCAGATGAATAAAAGAGAGATTAACAAGGAAAACCTTGGTCTGGTCGATGCGGAATTCGTTAAGGTATCACAGAGCACAATACGTTCCGTGGAAGGCGGACACATTGAACTCCAGCAGGTAGGAGCCCTCAGCATAGACGGAGAACGGATCGAGACATCACAGAGCGCTTCGTGTATTACACATGGGGAGAGCATAAGAATAAACCGGGGGATAAGCGGCATCACTTCTGCCGGAGACAACACCCTGGACTCTTCGTTTTCCGCCATTACCCTTTCAAAGGGTTCAAGCTCACTTAACAACAGCATCTCTTTAGTGGTTGCCTCTAAAAACGTGAAGTCTGAAAACTCACGAAGCATATTCCTTGTTACAGGAAAAGTTGAAGGCGATATCCGGACGCTTTTTGACTGGAAATCCACACTCTCCCTGGGTGTCGTTATTGGCGGTATTTTCGGTTTCCTCTCCCTCCTCCGGAAGAAATAACATGCCTCTGATAAATATTCCCTTAAAGGACTTCCTTAAGAGGGCTCTGGAAGAGGATATCGGTAACGGAGATATCACGACTGAGCTTACCGTCCAGGAGCAGCACTGCTCTGAAGCTGTAATACTTGCAAAGGATGACTTTATAGTTGCAGGGTTACCCTTTGCAAAGGAGATCTTCTCTATCCTGGTCCCTGGGATCACATTTCGGCAAAATGTAAAAGAAGGACAGAAAGTGCAATCAGGGGATACGCTTGCATGGATTAAGGGACTGACAAGGGCACTGCTGATGGGAGAAAGGACGGCCCTCAATATCCTCCAGAGGCTTTCAGGAATAGCAACCCTTACCGGCAGATTTGTAGAGGAGATTGCAGACACGGGGGCCATTTTGGTTGACACACGAAAGACGACCCCAAACATGAGGTATCTTGAAAAGTATGCGGTCAGGGTTGGCGGCGGGATGAACCACCGGTTTGGACTATTCGACGGAATCCTGATCAAGGACAACCATATAAAGGCCTCAGGCGGGGTTACAAAGGCTGTTGAGTCCGTAAAAAAAGGGAAACACCACCTCATGAAGTTGGAGGTCGAGGTAAAGACACTTCAGGAACTGGATGAAGCGATAACCGCCGGAGCAGATATAATACTGCTTGACAATATGAAAACGGAAACAATCAGGGAAGCCGTCGGAATTGCCAGAAAACATAACCCACCCACCCACCTTGAGGCCTCAGGGGGAATAACTATTGAGAACGTCAGTGAGGTCGCCCTCACAGGGGTAAACCTGATTTCATCGGGGGCGATAACCCACTCGGCAACCTCCGTTGACATAAGCATGAAAATCCTTTAACCGGCTTATTATCCGCCTTGCATTAATTCGGCGAATCTGTTAACTTATATATGTGAAATTTATATCATTCCTGATAACGCTTATCCTTGGAATAGCCATTGGAATCAGCGGCTATGTAATCGCCCCTGAATTCCTGAACAGGTATATACCATCATCCATAACAAAAAGCAAGACCGTCCGTCTTAAGGGAACGGTTATAGCCAAGGGAAGGAAAGGGGCATCCCTGCTTCTTACCGTAAACTCCCCTGAAGGCGCTATGCTCGTAACCTTTACAAGAAAGGTGAATGAAATAGAACTACTCGTAAACAAGCAGGACCTTATTGAACTTTCAATAAAAAAATACGGTCCCTTTATCAAGGACCCCAGGATCATCCGCGTAATTAAACCATCCCTGGAAAAGGCGGAACGCACGCTGAAAGGGCCGGAAAAAGCCACTGCCCCGGCAGAAAAACCACCTTCGGGCAAGGATAAAAATAATAAAGACGAGGCGGTAACAGCCGAACCCGCTGCTTCCGGATCCCCCGCAGCAGGGACAGAGGAGAACCCTTCCGGCATTACCAAGCCTGCCGTTAAAGAGGCTGGTCCGGCAGACAGTCCCGGAGCGGGGAATTAGGCCTCTCCGGCAACCCCCTCCTCCTCCATTCGCAAGAGTTTATACTCTATACTATCAACAAGGGCCTGCCAGGAGGCCTCGATGATGTTTTCACTCACACCGACAGTACCCCACCTGAGATCACCATCCCCCGACTCCACCAGGACACGTACCTTTGCAGAGGTCCCCTTACCAGCGGCAAGAACGCGCACCTTGTAATCAAGGAGTTTGACCGACCTTAGTTCAGGATAGAACTTCTCAAGGGCCTTCCTGAGGGCATTATCGAGGGCATTGACAGGACCGCTGCCGATTGAGGCGGTATGCTCAACGTGTCCACCAACCTTTACCATTATCGTGGCCTCGCTTATTGGGTCCTCCCCTTCCCTTCTCTTATCCACTATCACCCTGAATCCCTGTAAGTCAAAGAACCTCCTGTGGAGCCCGAGCGTCTTCTTCATCAGCAGCTCAAAGGATGCCTCGGCTGCCTCGAACTGAAACCCCTGATTCTCAAGTTCCTTGAGCGTAGAGAGTATATCCAGAAGCTGAGGGGAGTCTTTTTCGATATGTAAATCAAACTGCTCCGCCTTCCTGAGTATGTTGCTCTTCCCTGCAAGGTCTGATATCAGCACCCTCCTTGAATTTCCAACAAGTTCGGGATCGATATGCTCGTAGGTTTCGCTTTTTCTCGATACGGCGGACACGTGTATACCCCCTTTATGTGCAAAGGCGCTGTCCCCCACATAAGGCTGGCGGTTAAAATGCCTGACATTTGCAATCTCGTTAACAAACCTCGAAACCTCTCTCAGCTTATGCAGTTGATTGTCTGATATACAGTGCATCCCCATCTTCAACTGCAGGGCGGGTATTATTGAACACAGGTTGGCATTTCCACAGCGTTCGCCGATACCGTTAATGGTCCCCTGAACCTGAACCGCCCCGGCCCTCACCGCTATTAATGTATTTGCTACCGCACAATCAGAATCATTGTGGGCGTGAATACCGAGGACCGATTTAAGGTCCGCTTTGACTCTAACTGTAATCTTTCTTATCTCCTCCGGCAATGTACCACCATTCGTATCACACAGGACTATCCTGTCCGCACCACCCTCCACCGCTGCCCTGAGACATGCCGTTGCATATTCAGGCATGCTCTTATAGCCGTCAAAGAAGTGTTCGGCATCAAAAAAGACCATATCGAGTCTGGGTTTAAGATAGGCAACGCTGTTGTTTATGATCTCGATGTTCTTTTCCAGATCGATTCTCAGTGCATGTTTGACCTGGAAATCCCAGGACTTTCCAAAAACTGTTACCACTCCTGTTTCGGTATCAAGGAGCGCCCTCAGGTTCGGGTCCCTCTCTGCCTTGATACCTGC
The DNA here is from genome assembly GCA_002897935.1 of bacterium BMS3Abin08. Taxonomy (NCBI): domain Bacteria; species bacterium BMS3Abin08. The sequence goes on along the minus strand of BDTA01000105.1, from coordinate 2,911 downwards.
CCTGTGAGTACTGCCAAACGCCACAATCCTGGAACTCCGCAGATCCAACCGCCTGACCTTTCTGAAGTACTCACTGTCCTTCGGGTTGGTCCCCGGCCACCCACCCTCAATAAAATGGATACCGAAATCGTCAAGGCGTTCGGTAATTCTCAGTTTGTCCTCAACTGAAAAGTTAATCTCTTCGGATTGTGAACCATCCCTCAGTGTTGTATCGTATATCTCCAATTTTTTCATCTCCAAGTCCCCTGTCTGTTCATTATCATTTTACCTGAGTTGAGTGATTCTTTACCTGAGGACGTCCGGTTTGTCATTACAGCGAATCCTGTCCGCAGACAAGACATGGACCTCTTTCACCCAACGTGTAACCATCGGCGCCTTCTAAAAACCACCAGACCCCCGTGTTTTGCCAGATTTTATATTATAAACCGTTCACTTCAGGTTTTACGAGGCTGCCGCCTGAATACGCACTGTGAGCGGGAATGAAAGGCAGCTTTAAAAGTAAACGACCACCGACCTTGTCGGTGGCTTTGAAAAAAATAGTGCTACGCACTTTCTATTTCCACAATCTTTGCTGTTCTTCTTTAATTTCTTCAGCTTCCTGCTCTGCTATGTATTTCTTTATCGTTCCTTCGTCTATTCCAACCGTGCTTACAAAATATCCTCTTGCCCACATGTGCATCCCCCTGTATCTCTTATTCAACTCCTTATGCTTTCTCATTATTCGCTCTGCACTCTTCCCTTTTAGTATCCTCATTACATCTGATGGTGAATATTTCGGTGGTACCGACAAATACAGATGCACATGGTCACGCTGTATGCTCCCCTGCATTATTGTGAAACCCTTCCAGTTACATAGTTGCTCCATTATCCTCTGCGAATCCTCTTTTATCTCTTCCTCTAATATTCGAAATCTATATTTCGGTACCCACACAAAATGATATTTGCATTGGTATACTACATGCGCAGTCTTTTGATATCGTTCCATATCGGATTTCTATCATATTGCCCTTATCCCCACCAACCTTGTTGGTGGACATATTCGGTGTGGGGCCTCTGCCCCCACGCCCCACCACCTATTTCATAGGTGGTATAGACCGTTTAATGAACAGGGACAGTCCCGTCTGCCGATACGGATAATGAATATACAATTTGCTTCAGATCCGGACGGTGATCTTTGCTGTGACCTTGTGCGAGCTTTAACCCCGTACGCGTCCTGCCCGGGATTTCTCCGTATGCCTTTACCGTTGTGGAATCGTTATGCACCCGGCTTAAATCAATGCCTGTAAATTTTATCATGGAAAGAACAATATCGGTCATCATTGACGCTCTGTCTGGCAGGTAAAGTTTGTACAATGCTCTGCCAAACCGGTCATCATTTATCACCCCTTTTTTGAAAAACTTGTATCCAAAAACCTTTGGGTCTATTCGTTCAACCCATTGCTCTATTTCATATAGAGGCTGTCTGCTGATAGTGATATTAAACAATAGGATCAACAGAGAGTCTACGGCCGGGATGGACTCTTTTTTATGGGGCTTAATATATTTCAATAAGATATCCTTAAGATGCAACTGCTCAATGACTTTTCTGATGAGCGGCATCTCACCTACCTGTAGGCGGGTAATTGTATCATAATCCCTTGACATCTGTAGCAGTATAGTCTATACTGCTACAGATGTCAACATTCAAGCAATATAAAAAACTGGAAACAGAAAAATCCAGGTTGATCAGACAGTTAAAGACGATTAAAAAGATGATCAGGGGGACATATGTCCAGACCCATCGTAAATGCGGAAAACCGAATTGCCGGTGTGCGAAAGAGGTCGAAGGGCATCCCAGTTACCAGATTAGTTGGACAAAAGATGGAAGGTCACGATCAAAAGCTATCCCCAAAGAGGACATTCCGTGGATTAAGGAGATGACTGGCAACTATAAACAATGGAGAACCCTGAGATCCAAGATAAGAAAACTCACTGATGAAGAAAGAAAATTGTTGGATTTAGAGGAAGAAAAGTTAATACAAAAAACAGAAAATTTGAGAAACTATTTTACTAAAAAACCTGCTTAATGGTATAAAATATGAGTCAGGTACGCTGAAAGCCCAAATTGCCAAAAATATTATTCTTTGTTTTCAAAGGCTTGCAGAGCTAAAAGTCGGGAAATGTGGTTTTTTTATGTGCGGAAAGTGAGATTCAAGTTCCCGATAGGTCAGGTTTTTTATCTCCTTATAGATCGCTGCCCTCACTATCTGCTCTACCGTCGGCATGTCCTTTCTCCCTAATACGCTGCCCTCTTGCCCGCCCGTTACTTCCTGTTTCATCATCTCTATTATCTCCGGATAATTGCTTAGTATGGTATCCATCACCGCCAGCTCCGGGTTTAACGCCCATAATTCTTTCTCAAATTGCAGTTTTAAATCATTCAGCAGTTTCAAGCTCTCCTCCTTGTTTTTGATTTTCCCTGCAATTATACCATTTTCCCTTATTTTTCATAGTGTTGGAGTTTATACACAGACTCTAATTAGTGTCTCACCTCGCGCAATTGCACGTGTAACTGTGGACGAAGCTACCCCTAAGTGTCACGCTATCTCGGCAGTAGACAAACCCAATTCCTCTATGCTCCTATAGGCTATTAATACGGACGAAAGTTGGGGACGTTGTTACACACTATGCAAAACTTGCAAAACTTATGCATTATTTAGTTTCTCACCTCGCGCAATTGCACGTGTAACTGTGGACGTAGCTACCCCTAAGTGTCTGGCTATTTCAGCAGTAGACAAGCCCAATTCCTCTATGCTCCTATAGGCTATTAATGCACGGGTTTGACTCACTTTATTCCGGCGGCTACCACCTTTTAGTTCTTTGACACTTACCTGCCTCTTTTTACATTCTTCCTTGATTATGTCTGTAATAC